>DASUMF010000437.1:0-2006 GCA_036277835.1 Acidimicrobiia bacterium | reverse complement strand
TCGCCGCGGAACGCGGGTTGATCCTGGCCGACACCAAGCTGGAGTTCGGCGAGTGCGACGGCGAGCTCCTCGTGATCGACGAGATGCTCACGCCCGACTCGTCGCGCTACTGGGCAGCGGAGGACTACGCGGTGGGCACGTCGCCGCGGTCGTTCGACAAGCAGTTCGTGCGCGACCACTACATCGCGCTGGGGTGGAACCACGAGCCCCCGGCGCCGCGCCTGCCCGACTCGGTGATCGAGGGCACGCGGGCGCGCTACATCGAGGCGTACGAGGCGATCACCGGCGAGAGCTTCGACACCTGGTTCGCGAACGAGGAGTGAGCGTGCGCTACGCGGTGCGGATCGACGTCACCCATCTTCCCGGCGTGCTCGACCCTGCAGGGGCGACGGTCGAGCGCGCGCTCCCGGCGCTCGGCTACGACAACGTGTCGGAGGTGTCGATCGCGAAGACGATCCGGCTCGCCCTCGACGCCGACTCGGAAGCCGCCGCCCGCACCCAGGTCGACGAGATGTGTCACCAGCTCCTCGCCAACCCGGTGATCGAGCGCTACACGGTGGAGCTCACCGAGGCGGTCGCCGAGGTCTCCTCGTGAGCGTCAACGTCGGGGTGGTGCTGTTCCCGGGCACCAACTGCGAGCTCGACGTGGTGCGGGCGGTGGAGCAGCTCGGCGCCGACGCGACCCTCCTGTGGCACGGCGACGAGTCGGTCGGTGGCTGCGACGCGGTCGTGGTACCCGGTGGCTTCGCGCACGGCGACTACCTCCGCACCGGCGCCATCGCCCGGTTCTCTCCCGTGATGCGCGCCGTGTCGGTGTTCGCCGCCGACGGCGGACCGGTGGTCGGCATCTGCAACGGGTTCCAGGTGCTCACGGAGGCGGGGTTGCTGCCCGGTGCGCTCCAGAAGAACGCCGGGCTGCGCTTCCTCTGCCAGACGGCGGAGCTGCGGGTCGAGACGAGCCGATCGGTGCTCACCGGCCTCGCCGTGCCCGGATCGGTGCTGCGCGTGCCAATCAACCACTTCGAGGGCAATTACGTGTGCGACCCCGACACGTTGCGCCGCCTGCGCGACGACGACCGCGTCGTGGTGCGCTACGTCGACAACCCCAACGGCAGCCTCGACGACATCGCCGGCATCGCGAACGAGGCCGGCAACGTGGTCGGGCTCATGCCGCACCCCGAACGCGCGAGTGATCCGCTGCTCGGCTCCGACGACGGGATCGTCTTGTTGCGGTCGCTGCTCGCGGCGGCCGGTCAGCCGGCATCGCCGTTCGGCACGGAGCCGGCACCGCCGTTCGGCACGGAGCCGTCGCTCAGCGGCTGATGCCCGCCCGCTTGAGCACGTCGGCAGGAACGCCCAGCTCGCGCCAGGCCGCGTAGGAGATCCCCTTGCGCTCGGCGTAGCCGCCGGCCGTCTTCACGAAGGCGCTCTCGAGGGCCGAGAGGTCGACCTTCGTGTCCATCGTGGCCAGCTCCTTGCCGAGATCCATTCGCTCCTGGATGAGCTGCAAACGATGGATCGGCGATGCATCGGCAAGTTCACCGTCGATCGCAGTGAGGCGCTTCTTGATCGATTCCGGCGTGCGCTTGCGGCCCCGCTTCGGGCGGCTCTTGTCGAGCGCCTCCAGGTAGCCCTTGACCGCTCTGCCCTCGGCGCGGCCCTCCGCGAGTGCCGTCTTGTGTTCAGCCGACATCGTCCGCTTCGCCTTTGCCATGGTGCTCGACCCTTCAATCAAACAGACTGCTGATTTCGACGATCAGGTGAATCTCCCTCGATAACACCGTCCCGATCGTTCTATCACACCCCCGCGAGACGGCCGCAGTCGCGAAAATGGCACGCGGTGTTAAAGGCCAATGCACGGGAACCGGTAGGATGTGCACGACCCCGACACCAGCGGAGCTCCCCATCGCACCCCCCAACGCTGTCGAACCAGACGACGCGGAGCCGCTGCACCGCCGGCTCGGGCTCACCGACGACGAGCTTGCGGCGATCGTCGAGCTGCTCGA
>DASUMF010000436.1:0-9018 GCA_036277835.1 Acidimicrobiia bacterium | reverse complement strand
CCGTAGCCGGCCGGTGCCACCACCATCGCGATCGGCGCGTCACTCGCGACGAGGCGAGCGTGGAGCTCCGCCCGTTCGACGACCTCGGCGCCGAGGCCCGGCGGCCCGAGGGGTGGATCGACGCGGGCGAGCACCCGCGCGAGGTCGCGAGCACCCGCGATCGGGGGTCGCGCCCCTCGACCCGCGCGACTCGCGCGCGCCGCGACTCGCTCGTCGCCCTCCTGCACCCCGACCACGAAGCGTGATGCTAGGTGTCCCGCCATCCAAGCGGCAGGACCGACTCGTGATGCCATCAACGCGGAGAGTGGCCGATCCGACACCCGTCGGGTCAGTCCTTGGGCGAGGAAGGATCACCCCGCCCGGATGATGAGTGCGCGAGCAGATTGGGTGACACTGGCGCTCACGTTCACGATCGAGAGGCTGCACGATGCTTGCTTCGGAGTTCGGCACCGGCCAGGTGTTCTGGTCGATGCTCTGGTTCTTCATGTTCTTCATCTGGATCTGGTTGCTGATCATCGTGTTCAGCGACATCTTCCGGAGTCACGACATCGGTGGGTTCGCGAAGGCCCTGTGGGTCATCTTCGTGATCGTGCTGCCGTATCTGGGTGTGTTCGTGTACCTGATCGCTCGGGGCCACAAGATGCAGGAGCACGCGCAGGAGGCGGCACAGGCCCAGAACGCCGCGTTCACGCAGGCGGTGCAGCAGGCGGCCGGCACCGGCGGCACCAGCGCCGCGGACCAGCTCGCGAAGCTCGCCGACCTCAAGGCCAGCGGCGCGATCGACGACGCCGAGTTCCAGCGCCTCAAGGCACAGGTCGTCAGCTGAGCTGAGCCAGGCGCGTTCAACACTTTCCGCCCCTGCACGCCCGGCGCGCGTCGCGAGAGGATGCACACCGCGCGTCCGCCGGGCGCGCAGGACGGGGAGGACGACGTGGCGTACGACAGTCGGACGACACCGACCGGAGTCGAGCGGTGGCTCGAGGAGCGGATGCCGGGCTACCAGTTCGGCTACGTGCTGATGCTGCTCTTCATCACGTTCGTGTTCATGGCGTCCGGAATCCAGGGCCCGTGGTCCCGCGTCGTGACCGTCACGCTCCAAGGATTGACCCTGCTCGCCGCGTTGCTGGCGGCGCGAACCGGTCGTCGGCTGTTCCGCGTGGCGGCGGTCGTGGTGCTCGTCGCCCTCGTGTCGACGATCGGGTCCGCGATCGTCGACACGAACGACAACATCACCGGCGTCTTCTTCCTCCTCAATGTGCTCCTGGTGGGCGCCGCGCCCGTCGTCATCGGGACGGCCCTGTGGCGCAGGCAGGTTGTCGACATCCATACGGTGCTCGGCGCGATCTGCATCTACGTGCTCATCGGCATGATGTTCGCGTTCGTGTACTCGTCGATCGGCCTCATCGGCGATCAGGCGTTCTTCGTGCAGACCAACAACGCGAACATCGCCGACTTCCTCTACTTCGCCTTCATCACCCTCACCACGGTGGGCTACGGCGACTTCACCGCGGCCCACGGGCTCGGGCGGGCGCTCGCGTCACTCGAGGCGCTGCTCGGCCAGCTGTACCTCGTGACCGTGGTCGCGGTACTGGTGAGCCGCATGGCGCGCCGTTCGCCCGGCGACGGAAGCGTCGACACAAGCCCCGACACCGGCCCGCCGACACCCGCGGCGTGACGGCCGCTCAGGCGTCGGCGGACGCGGCGTCCGACTCGACCAGGCTCTTCTGGTCGAGCACGTAGAGCAAGCCGAGCGACGGCAGGATCACGATCGCGGCGACCACGAACACGATCAGGATCGTGACGAGCGTCGGGTCGGGCGCGGCGGCCGCCGAGACCTTCAGGCTCTCGGGCAGGATGTACGGCCACTGGGCGACGCCCCACCCCACCACGACGCTCGCGACCGCGCCCATCGCGAGCAGCCGCGCACCACGGTGGGCCTGGCGCATCAGCAGCCACAACGAGCCGAGCCCGCACACCGCCGAGATGATCACCAGCGGAAGCGCGCGTGACGTGAGGCCGTCGAACACGTAGCGCGCGTCCTCGTAGAGCACGTACACGCCGGCAGCCGCGACCGCGCCGGCCACCATCGACGCGACGACCGCGCGCCGGCGGAAGTACTCGACCATGTCGTCGTCGTCGAGCCGTCGCGCGTCCCAGACCAGGTAGACCGCCGAGAGGAACGCGCACACGACGACCGCGAGCACCCCACCGAGGATCGACGTCGGGTTGATCCAGCTCGACCACGGATCGCCCGCCTTGCCGCCCGCCGGCACGCGCCCCGACGCGATCGCGCCCGCGACCGCGCCCATGCAGTAGGGCACCAGCACCGATGACGACGCGAACGCGGCGCCGAAGTTGCGCTGGCTCGACAGGCGCGTGACCTCCTTGCGGAAGGCGAAGCTCGACCCGCGCAGCACGATGCCCAGCGCGGCGAGGCTCAACGGCACGAAGAGGGTGAGCGCGATCGAGGCGAACGCCTCCGAGAAGCCGGTCCAGAGCACGACGAGCACGAAGATGAGCCACACGTGGTTCGCTTCCCACACCGGGCCGATGGCATGTCCGATCACCGAACGCGGGCGAGCCCCGCGCTGTGCGCCACCGGCGATGAGGTCCCAGAAGCCGGCGCCGAAGTCTGCACCGCCGAAGAGCGCGTACGCGGTGACGCCGAACATCAGGACGACCGCGATGGTGTCAGCCACCGGACGCCTCAGTCATCCTGTGCCCCGACCTGCGCGACGTCCTTCGATGTGGGGGCGATGGGCGAGGGATCGCGCGGGCCGTACGGGCCGTCGAGCTCGACCTCGTCGCCCTGCGCGCGGAACCGTCGGCTCATGGTGCGCAGCACGAGCATCAGGGTGATCGCGACGCCGATGTAGAGCGCGACGATCGCGACGAACGTGACCCACACGCCGGTGTTCCCGGTGGCCGCCTGCTTCACCTTCATGTAGTCGACGACGATCCACGGTTGACGACCCACCTCCGTGACGACCCACCCGGCTTCCATCGCGACCACCGCTGCGACGCCGGCGAGCGCGGCGGGCCAGAGGAACCACTTCGTCTGGGGGAAGTTGCGGCGGAACACCCATGCCGCCGCGTACCAGAGCGACAGCAGGAAGAGCATCGTGCCGAGGCCGACCATCAGATCCCACGCGAGGTGCACCGTGTTCACCTGCCGGGTGGTCGGCCGCTCGTTCGCCGGGAACGAGTCGAGGCCCTGGATCGGTGTGCTCGTGCCCTCGGTCGGGTCCGACAGGATCGACGCCAGTCCCGGGATCTCGATGCCCCCGCTCACCGTGCCGTCGTCGTTCAGGTGGCCGAACAACGTCTCCGGCACGTCGTCGGCCGTCGTCGGCACGAGCTCGATCGCCGCGAACTTCGTCGGTTCGTTGTTGTAGACCCAGCGGGCCAGCTCGTCGCCGACGAACATCTGGATCGGGGTCGCGATCGCCGCGACCGTGAACGCGATCAGGAACCCCAACCGGTGGTAGCGGTCGCGCCGACCGCGCAGCATGCCGCCGGCGTACACCGACGCGATCATGAAGCCGCCCACGAGGTAGGCCGCGATCAACATGTGCAGGGACTGCAGCGGCATCGCAGCGTTGAAGATCACCTTGAGCGGCTCGACGTCGACGACCTCGCCGGCACTGTTCAGGGTGAAGCCGGCCGGCTGGTTCATCCACGCGTTGGCGGCGACGACCGACACCGTGCCGCCGATGCCGGCGATCACGATCGGCACGCCGGTCCAGAAGTGCGGCCACGGCTTCAGGCGCTTCCAGCCGTAGATGTAGATGGCGATGAAGATCGCTTCGAGGAAGAAGAACAGGCCCTCGATCGTGAACGGGATCCCGAACGCGTCGCCGAACTTGCCCATGAAGTGCGGCCACAGGAGCCCGAACTCGAAGGTGAGCACGGTACCCGTGACCGCGCCGACGGCGAACGTGACCGCCATGTACTTCGACCAGCGCTGCGCGAGCAGCAACGCGTCGGCGTCGTGCTTCTTGATGGCCCGGTAGTTCGCGATGAGCGCCATGCAGGCCCACGACACGCCCAGCGGGACGAGGATGATGTGCGTCGCGAGCGTGAACGCCATCTGCGCCCGCGCCCACGGCAGCGGATCGACGGCGAGGACCCAGCTCACGCCCGGAGCCTACGGGTCTCGCCGCAGTCGACGCGTGGATCACCCCGATGCGCCGGATCACCCCGATGGGATGGCGACACGAGTTGGCCGGAAGGCGTAGGTTCACGGGCCGTGAGTGCAGCCGACCCGAGCACGTCAGGGACTGGAGCAGCGGGCACGCCGGGAGGCGAGCAGGACCACGCGCCCGACCGCGCGCCCGTGGTCCTGATCTCGCTCATCCTGGTCGCGGCGGTTGCGAACCTGAACCTCGCGGTCGCCAACGTCGCGCTGCCCGACATCGGCAAGGCGTTCGACTCGTCGCAAACCACCCTCGACCTCATCGCGGTCGGGTACTCGCTCGGTCTCGCCGCTTCCGTCCTGTGGCTCGGCGCCCTCGGCGACCGGTACGGCCGCAAGATGATGCTCGTGATCGGCACGACGCTGTCGATCCCTGCGTGCCTGCTCGCGGCATGGGCACCGAGCGACTCGGTGCTCTTCCTCGCGCGCCTCATCGGCGGGTTCTCGGCCGGCATGGCGTTCCCCACCACCCTCGCCCTGATCACGGCGCTGTGGGCCGGTCAGCCGCGCACGCGTGCGATCGCGCTGTGGTCGGCGCTCGGCGGTGCCATCTCGTCGCTCGGCCCGCTCGTCGCCGGTGCGCTGCTGCAGCACTACTGGTGGGGTTCGGTGTTCCTCGTCACCCTCCCACTCGCAGTGGTCGCCCTCGTGCTGGCCCTGCGCTTCGTGCCCGCGCACGTGAACGAGACCTCCGACCCCGTCGACAACCTGGGCGGCATCCTCTCGGTCCTCCTCGTGGCGGGGCTCATCCTGGCGATCAACTTCGCGGCCGTGCCCGACGAGACCACCCTCGTGCTCGGGCTCGCCGCGATCGCGCTGGCGGCCGGCGTCGGCTTCGTCATCCGCCAGAAGCGGGCGAAGAACCCGCTCTACGACCTCCACGTCGCGGCGCGGCGCATCTTCTGGGTCGCGGCACTGGCCGGCGTCATCGTGTTCGGCTCGTTGATGGGTGCAATGTTCATCGGCCAGCAATTCCTGCAGAACGTGCTGTCGTACGACACGCTCGAAGCGGGCGCGGCGATCCTGCCCGCGGCGGTGATGATGGTCATCATCGCTCCACGCTCGGCGAAGTTGGTCGGCGCGCGCGGCGCGCGCTTCACGCTCCTCACCGGCTACGTGTTCTGCCTGCTCGGGTTCGTCGTGATGCTCGCTTTGTGGAAGGAAGGCGCGAGCTACTGGGAGATCGCGCTGGGCTATGCGTTCATCGGTACCGGCGTCGGCTTCGCGGGCACGCCGGCCTCGCATTCGCTCACGGGCTCGGTGCCGGTCGAACGTGCCGGGATGGCATCGGGCACCGCGGATCTCCAGCGCGACCTCGGTGGTGCGATCATGCAGTCGATCCTCGGTGCGCTCCTCACCGCGGGCTACGCGGCCGCGTTCGCCACCGCGATCGCGAACGCGCCGAACGGCTCGCAGGTGAGCGACAACGTGCAGGCGGAGCTCACCAAGTCGTTCTCGAGTGCGGCGAACACCGCGCAGCAGTATCCGCAGTACGCCAAGCAGATCACCCAGGCTGCGAAGCAGTCGTTCGTCGACGGCCAGGACTGGGCCTACCTCGCCGGGATCATCGCGATCGTGCTCGGCGCCGCGCTCGTGTACTTCATGTTCCCGAAGCATGAGCAGGAAGAGGCGCTCCTCGAGCAGTACGGCCGGGAAGACCAGGTGCCGCTCGCGGCCGACGAACCGTCGTGACCTGGATCCGCGACACCGGGGAGCCGGTCGAACGGCGCGGCACCGACCTCGGGCGGGTCGCGGTGTGCGCGATCGGTGTGGTGGTCACCGGCATGTGGGCGCAGACCCAGTCCAGCGTCAACCTCAACCTGTTCCACGTGCTCAACGACCTGGGCGACGAGCTCGAGAGCGTTGCGAAGGGGCTGTACGCACTGGGCTCGATCTGGGCCGTGCTCGTGGTGGCCATCCTGTTGCTGGCCGTCCGTCAGTTCGCCGCCGCGTGGCGTGTCGCGCTGGCCGGCGCGGCAGCCTGGGGTGTCGCGGAGCTGCTGAACGAGATCCTGGGGCCACATCCGCTCCAGGGACTGGGCGTGGAGGTCCGCGTCGGCGACGGGCCGACGTTCCCGGCCGTGCACGTTGCCATCGCGGTCGCAGTCGCCGCCGCGCTGTCGCCCTATGTCGTGCGACCGCTTCGCCGCATCCTGGCGCTCGCGGTGGTGATGGTGGCGTTCGCGGCGATGTACCTCGGGACCGCGTTCCCATCGGACATGCTCGGCGGTCTCTTCCTCGGCATCGGCGTCGCCGCGCTCGTGACCGCGCTCGTGGGGGCGCCCCCCGGACGGCTGTCGATCCACGAGGTGCAAGCGGCCCTCGCCGACCTCGATCTCACTGCCACCGACGTCGAGCTCTCGCCGCTCGTGATCCCGCGTGCGTCGGCGATGACGGCCACCCTCGACGACGGCACCACCGTGCGCGTCGACGGCTACGGACGCGATCAACGCGATGCTGAGATCTTCGCTCGCGTGTGGCACCGCGCTGCATACCGCGAGCCGGGTCTGGCCGTGTTCGGCACCCGGCTGCAGCAGGTGGAGCACGTGGCGTATGCGTTGATGCTCGCGGAGCGAGCAGGGATCAACGCGCCGCAGGTCGTCACGTCAGGCGTCGGCGGAGCCGACGCGGCCCTGCTCGTGGTGCGCGAGCCGAGCGGCACGCCGATCGTCGACGTCGACGCGGCCCGGCTCGACGACGCCACCCTCGCGGCGCTCTGGGCACAGGTCGGACGGCTCCACGACGTCGGGATCAGTCACGGCAACCTCGACCTCCGACGCGTGCTGCTCGCCGACGACGGCACCGTCGCGCTCGACGAATTCAGCGCCGCGGCCGTCGGCGGCGACGAGTTCTGGCGGAACCGCGACGACGCCTCGGTGCTCGTGATGACGGCGCAGCTCGTGGGCAACGACCGCGCCATCGCGGCGGCCGTCGCCGCCCGCGGCAAGGAACCGGTGGGTGAATTGATCGCGGTGCTCCAGCCCGCAGCACTGCCGAGCGGGGTGAGCACCGACAAGCATCTCGGCAAGGTCCTGAAGCCGCTCCGCGCCGATGTCGCCACCGCCACCGGCGCGGACGACATCCCCCCACTGAAGGTGAAGCGCCTGAGCTGGGCCAACATCGGGATCCTGGCGGGGGTGCTGTTCGCGCTCGCGATCGCGATCCCGAGCCTCGAGGGGATCGACTGGAGCTCCGTCCAGAGCGAGTTCGAGAACGCAACCTGGGGCTGGGCGGTGCTCGCGCTCCTGCTCTACCCGCTGGTGCCGATGTCGTGGGCCACCGCGCTGATGGGGTGTGTGAACCAGACGCTCGCGTTCGTGTCGACGGTGCTCGTGCAGCTCGCGTGCAGCTTCTTGAACCTCATCACGCCGAACGGCATCGGCGGCACCGCGCTGCAGCTCGACTACCTCAGCAAGCAGGGCGTGCCGCTCGCATCCGGCGGCAGCGCGATGGTGTTGAGCACCGGCGTGGGCGGCGCGATCCAGCTGGTGCTCTTCGTGCTCGCCGCCGGGTACACGGCCACGAGCACCGACGCCTACGACCTGGGCGGGGGCGGGAGCGCGTCGCTGTGGGCGATCGCGATCATCGCCGCGGTGATCGGCATCGTGCTCCTCGTGCCGAAGATCCGCGGCAAGGTCGTGCCAGCGGTGACCCGCGCGGCGAAGGACATCTGGGCCGTGCTGCGCAACCCGAAGAAGGCGCTGCAGCTCTTCGGCGGCGACCTCGCCGGGAACCTCATCTACCCCGCGCTGCTCGGGCTGTGCCTCCTCGCGTTCCACAGCTCGCTCGGCTTCGCGCAGCTCATGGTGGTGCAGATCGGCGCGGGCATGCTCGGCAACGTCGCGCCGGTGCCGGGCGGGATCGGGGTGCAGGAGGCCGCGCTCACCGCCGGGCTCACGAGCTTCGGGATCGACTCCAACACCGCGCTGGCGACGGTGCTCGTGTTCCGCGGCATCACGTTCGCGCTCCCGCCGGTGTTCGGCTTCATCACGCTGCACGTCCTGCGCAACCGGGGCACCGTCTAGCTCGTCGCCCCTCGGGGTCAGTGCACGGGCAGGCTGAGCAGCTGCACGATCCCCCAGAGGAGGAACGCGGACGCCGCCGCGACCATGAACACGCGCAGCTTCCACCACTCGAAGCGCAGCGACACCCCCGAGAAGAACAGCACGATCGCGAAGAAGACAGTGGCGAACACGTACTTGTCGGCGGTCTCGGTTGCTTCCTTACCTTCCTCGAAGCGCCGATCGCCGAGCGCCTCGAGCTTCTCCGCTTTCACCTCGCCCGCGAGCACGTACTGCGGCATCTTCAACGGCGTCGGGATCTCGATGTTCGGGTCGAGCGGGTCGCCCTGCGCACGCCACGCGTCGAACGCGGGACGGAACTCGTCGCGGAACCGTCGTTCGTAGAGATCGGTGAGCGGGATGTCGGCGTCGACCTCCGCCTCCAACCATCGATTGAAGTTGAGCAGGTCCTGCAAGCGCGCCTGCGAACCTTGCGTCTGCGCTCGGTTGGCGAACGCGCGCGCCGTGCTCGCCTGCGTGTAGCGCCTCGCCTGGAGGCCTCCCCACTTCGCGGCCTGGTACCCGCTCCACGCGACGCAGAGCGTCGTGATCGCCAGCAGCAGCGCGGCGACGATCTCGAGGTTGCGCTCGCGCCCCGACACGCCTGCGTGTCCACCCTCGTGCCCCTCTTCGAGCTCGTGCGGGAGATGGACGTGGACGTGCTCGGGCATCGGGGCACTCTACGAGTCGGCGCGCGACCCGGTGTGGATCAGATGCGCCCAGCGTCGCGCGCCGCGGCTTCGGCCGCGTCGAGCTGCTCGC
>DASUMF010000435.1:0-2841 GCA_036277835.1 Acidimicrobiia bacterium | reverse complement strand
GTGACGAGCAACAGGGTGCCCTCGTAGTTCGCGAGCGCCGATTCGAGCTGTTCGATCGCAGGCAGGTCGAGATGGTTCGTCGGCTCGTCGAGCACGAGGCAGTTCACGCTCTGCGCCGCGAACCGGGCCAGCACCGCCCGGGTGCGCTCGCCCGGCGACAGCGTGACGGCCGGGCGCAGCACGTGGTCGGCGCCGAGCCCGAACTTGGCGAGCAGGGAACGGGCCTCGGACAGCACGAGCCCGGTGGCCGCGACGAAGGCGTCGAGCAAGGTGGTGTCGCCGACGAACGCGGCCCGCGCCTGATCGAGCTCGCCGACGATCACGCCGGGTCCCATCCATCGTGTGCCCGCCAGGAGCGGGAGCTCCCCGAGGAGCGCGCGCACGAGGGTCGTCTTCCCGGATCCGTTCGGCCCGACGATGGCGACGCGCTCCGCCCACCCGACTTCGAGGTCGACGGGTCCGAGCGTGAAGTCGCCCCGCTCGACGACCGCGCCGTCGAGGCGCATCACCACGTCGCCACTGCGCGCGGCGGTGGCGACGTCGAAGCGGAGGTCCCAGCCCTCCCACGGCTTCCCCACATCGGCGAGACGCTCGAGCGCCTTCTCGGAGATGCGCACCTTGGCCGCGTTGCGTTCCGACGCGTTCACGCGGAAGTCGCGCTGCGCCTTGTCGTTGTCGCGCGGTGAGCGCTTCTCCTTGCGCACGCCTTGCTGCGACCACTGGCGCTGCGCGCGCGCCCGTTCCTGCAGGCGTTCACGCGTCGCGACGAAGTCGTCGTACGCGTCCTCGGCGTGTCGGTGGGCGGTGGCGCGCGCGTCGAGGTATCCCTGCCATCCTCCGCCGTACTCGGTCGCGCTGCGCGTGTGCTCGTCGATCTCGAGGACGCGGGTGACGGTGCGGGCGAGGAAGTCGCGGTCGTGGCTGACCACGACGACACCGCCGGGTAGCGCGTCAAGGAAGCGCTCCAGTCGTGCCAGGCCGTCGAAGTCGAGGTCGTTCGTGGGCTCGTCGAGCAGGAGCACGTCGAAGCGGCTCAACAGGATCGCGGCCAGCGACATGCGGGCG
The DNA here is from genome assembly GCA_036277835.1 of Acidimicrobiia bacterium. Classification (GTDB taxonomy): domain Bacteria; phylum Actinomycetota; class Acidimicrobiia; order IMCC26256; family DASPTH01; genus DASUMF01. Next base: position 1,776 of record DASUMF010000435.1, on the reverse strand, counting down.
GCCTGACCACCGGACAGCACGGAGGTGGGGAGGTGGAGCGTCGCCTCGTCGAGGCCGATGTCGGCGCACACCGCGCGCGCCCGGGCGTCGAAGTCGGCTGCGCCCGACTCGAGGTACGCGTCGAGCGCGACGGCGTAGGCCTCGTCGGCGTCAGGTCCTGATCCCAACGCGGCCGCGGCGCGGTCGAGCTCGGCTTCCGTGGCGGTGACGCCGGTGCGCCGCGCGAGGAAGGCCAGCAGGCGCTCGTCGTCGCGACGCTCGTGGAGCTGGGGCAGGTACCCGACGCGCAGGCTCGGCGGTGCGGCGACGACCGCGCCCCGGTCGGGCGCGTCCAACCCCGCGAGCGCACGCAACAGCGTGGTCTTGCCCACACCGTTGGGGCCGACCACACCGAGGCGCGTGCGGGGGCCGATGGTGCAGGCGACGGAATCGAGGATCGTGGAACCGCCACGCGAGCGGGTGAGGTCACGCGCGACGAGCGAGAAGGAGTGTGCAGGCATTGCGCCTCCGAAGCGAGGGACGGGCGACGGGCGAACGGCGACAACGGGCTCCTACACGCCGGCGATCGTACCGGGCAGTGGGTGCGCTTCCCCCATATATTCGGGGCATGGCCCACGACGAGGCCCTTCGCGACGAGCTCCTGCACATGGCCGAGACCCCGCCGGGACCGGTGCGCGCGCAACGCCTCTGGGACATCCTCGACGACTACGAGTCGTGGCCGGGGCGACGGCTCGTCGGTGACGACGGCGAACATGCCGCGTGGCTCGTCGCCCAGCAGGAGATCGACGACGTCGAGCTCCAGCGGCGGTGCCTGGAGATGCTCGAGATCTCCGCCGCGTGCGGCGACGCCGATCCGGTGCACTACGCGTACCTCCACGATCGACTGCGCATGGCCGACGGCCGCGAGCAGCTCTACGGCTCGCAGTTCGTGCGCGCCGAGCACGGCGGCCTGGTGCCGTGGCACATGGACGACGTCGCGCGTGTCGACGCGCGGCGCGCGCGCCTCGGACTCCCGCCGTTCGCGGAGCACGCCCAGGAGATGTACGAGCAGTACCGCGAGCGGCTGGTTCAGAGGTCGGGCGGCGCCGACTCCGCCGCCCGCCAGCAGTACCACGCGGCCACCGACCGGTAGGGCCGGAACTCGTCGCCCAGCGGCTCGAGCTCGCGCGCCGTCGGCGCGGGCGCGAGGCCGTACAGCACGCCGTAGCCGTTGCGCACGCCGAGGTCGTCGACCGGCCACACGTCGGGCCGGCCGAGCTGGAACATCAGGAACATCTCCGCGGTCCAGCGTCCGATGCCGCGCACCTGCACCAGCTGCGCCACGACCTCGTCGTCGGTCTTGGCCCCGATGCGAGCCAGCGACAGCGAGCCGTCGTCGACGCGCGTCGCGAGGTCGCGGATCGCCGCCACCTTCGCCCCCGAGAGACCGACCGCGCGCAGTACAGGCTCCGAGGTGGCCAGCACCGCGGCCGGCGTCGGCGACCCGTCGTAGATCGCCTCGAAGCGGCCGTGGATCGCCCGTGCCGCGGATCCGGCGAGCTGTTGGGAGCAGATCGCGCGGGCCAGCTCGGCGAAGTGGGTGCGGCGAGGCCGGCGGTGCGCCATCGTGGGTGGACCGACGGCCGCGACGATGCGTCGCATCGGGACGGACCGCCCCGCGAGGATGGCCGCCGCCGCGGCGAGCTCGTCCCGGTGCACGGCGCGGGAAGGTAGCGCACACCGGCCGCTACCCTGCTCCGGATGTTCCGCACGATGCGCCGACGCCGGATCGCGGCC
>DASUMF010000434.1:0-2499 GCA_036277835.1 Acidimicrobiia bacterium | reverse complement strand
GAAGATGGGGCCGCTCGAGACCCTCGTTCAGATGCTCCCGGGCGCCTCGGAGGCCATGCAGGGCGACGCGGTGTCCAAGGGCGAACGCGAGATGCGGCGCATGGAGGGAATCATCTGCTCGATGACGCCCCAGGAGCGCCGGGATCCGTCGCTCATCAACGGGTCGCGGCGGGTGCGGATCGCCAAAGGCAGCGGCGTCACCACCGCCGACGTCAACGGCCTGCTGAAGCAGTTCAAGATGGTGCAGCAGATGATGAAGGGCGTCGGGAAGGGTCGGATGCCCAAGCTGCCGAAGGAGCTCGGCGACCTCGACCTGAGCCAACTCCAATAACCCGACTAGCCTGATGCGCCGCACGTACGACGAGAGGAACCCCTGACCGTGGCCGTGAAGATCCGCCTCATGCGGGTGGGCAAGAAGAAGCAACCGACCTACCGCGTGGTGGTCGCCGATGGTCGCTCGCCGCGCGACGGTCGGTTCATCGAGATCATCGGCCAGTACCAGCCGCGCCAGGAGCCGTCGCGCATCGAGATCGATGCCGACTCCGCGCTCGCGTGGCTGCGCAAGGGCGCCCAGCCCACCGAGCAGGTGCAGAAGCTGCTCACCCAGACCGGCGTGTGGGAGCAGTACGAGTCGGAGCGCAAGCAGCCCGCGGTCACGAAGCTCTCGCGCCGCGGCTACATGACGGGCAAGGTCGCGCCGGGCGTCAAGGCCGCCAAGGCCGCGCCCGCCGCCGACGCTGCACCGGCCGCGCCGGCCGCGAAGGCCGACGCCCCCGCCGCCGACGAGCCGGCTGCCGACGACGCGGTCGCCGACGAACCGGCCGCTGCAGAAGCCGTTGCCGAGGAAGCCGTTGCCGAGGAAGCCGTCGCCGAGGAGTCAGCAGAATGAGCGACGAGTTCGACGACGACGTCGACGACGTCAACGTCAACGTCAACGTCGCCGACGACCTCGACGACGACTACGAGGACGACGACGACGCCAACCGCATCGTGGGTGCGCGTGCGCTGGCGGTGGCCGAGCACGTCACCCGGCATCTCGCCGACGACCCCGACTCCATCGAGATCGACGTCGAGGAGCGCCGCGGCGAGGTCGAGCTGTTCGTGCACGCCAACCCCGACGACATGGGTCGTCTCATCGGCCGACGGGGCCGCGTGATCCAGGCCGTGCGCCAACTCGTGCGCGCGGCGGGATCCGCCGACGGTGTGAAGGCCAACGTCGACGTCGTGGAGTGAACGTGCCGCCCGATGCGGGCGAGCTCGAAGTCGGCCGCATCGGTCGCGCGCACGGCATCCGGGGTGAGGTCGCGGTCACGTTCACGAGCAACCGTCCCGAGCGGCACGCGCCCGGCGCGGTGCTGCGGGTAGGCGACCGCGCGCTCAGGGTCACGGCGTCGCGGCCCCACCAGGGCCGATGGCTCCTGCGCTTCGAAGGCGTCGAGGACCGCACCGCTGCGGAGGCACTGCTCGGCGCGGTGCTCACCGCCGACCCGCTCACCGACGCGGTGCTCGACGACGGCGAGTACTGGATCCACGAGCTCGTCGGGAGCGACGTCGTCGACGTCGGCGGCGCGCGGCTCGGGGCCATCGTCGCGGTCGAGGCGAACCCGGCGCACGATCAGCTCGTGCTCGACAACGATGCGCTCGTGCCGATCACGTTCGTGGTCGAGCGGCGAGGTGGCGAGGTCGTCGTCGACGTCCCCGACGGGCTCCTCGACCTCTGATGCGCATCGACGTCTTCTCGATCTTTCCCGGCTACTTCGACGGGCCGTTCGAGTCGTCGTTGCTCGGGCGCGCACGCGAGGCCGGCATCGTCGACCTGCGCGTGCACGATCCGCGTGACCACGCCGACGACCGCCACCGCACGGTCGACGACGCGCCCTACGGTGGCGGCGCGGGCATGGTGATGATGCCGGGGCCGCTCTTCGCTTCCTTCGAGGCGACCGACGCGCCCCGTCCGCTGCTGCTCCTCTCGGCCGGGGGGCGGCGCTTCGACCAGGCGGTTGCCCGGGAGCTGTCCGGGTTGGAGGGCTTCTCCCTGATGTGTGGCCGCTACGAAGGCGTCGACCAGCGGGTGACCGACCACCTGTGCGACGGCGAGCTCGCGGTCGGCGACTACGTGCTCGCGGGCGGGGAGGCGGCCGCGCTCGTGGTGGTCGACGCGGTGACCCGACTCGTACCCGGCGTGATGGGCAACGAGGGCTCGGGCGACGACGAGTCGTTCTCGGGCGGTCTGCTCGAGTATCCGCAGTACACGCGCCCGGCCGAGTTCCGGGGCCACGGCGTGCCCGAGGTGTTGCGCGGGGGCGACCACGCGCGGATCGCGAGGTGGCGGCGGGCGAGCGCCCTCCGGCGCACCATGGCGCAGCGGCCCGACCTGCTGGCGGCCCGTCCGCTCAGTGCCGACGAGGAGGCGCTGCTGCGCGAGTTCCCCGACGACGGCGGTGGCGCGTAGGCTGTCGTCCCCGCTGCACCTGCCGGACCCGCAGGACCGCCAGCCCC
>DASUMF010000433.1:0-2139 GCA_036277835.1 Acidimicrobiia bacterium | reverse complement strand
ATCGGCATCTCGGCGCTCGCCGCGTCGTAGAGCGAGTCGACGGTCGGATGGGTGTCGACGCCCTGCAAGAGGCGGAAGATCGCCTGCCGCTGCGGGGTGACCCGGAGGCCCTGCGCCCGGAACGTGGCGGTGAGGTCGTCGGCCGACTTCATGTCAAACATGTTATCAACAATCGTTGTCATCTGACAATGGCAGGCGTGAAAATCGCCGGGAAGATCCGGCGAATTCCCGGTGTTGTCATCCGCACAGGCGAGTGGGGGCGAAGACCCTGCGACCGTCGGCTCCCCCCGCCGTAGGTCTCCCCCAGCGCAGAGCCCCCGGGTCCCCCGCCCCGGGGGCTTTCGTTTGCACCGGTAGATTCACCGCCGATGGCCCCGCCCCCGACGCTCCGGTGAGCCGCGCGCGGTCGCTGCTCGACCGCTTCGGGCCCGTCACCGCGTTGGCGCTCGTCGCCGTGGCGATCTCGCTGGTCGTGCACCACACCGTGTATCCGGCCTTCTCGTGGAACCGCGACGAGGTCGTCTACCTCTGGCAGGTGCAGGGTCTCGCCGAGGGCAAGGCGTTCACCAGCGGTGGCGGCATGCCGCTCTTCTTCCAGCCGTGGCTCAGCGGGATCCACGACGGCATGTACTTCTCGCAGTACACGCTCGGGTGGCCGCTCGTGCTCCTCGCCTTCGACCAGGTGCTCGGGAGCGCGACCGGCGCACTCGCGTTCGCCACCGCGCTGGCGGTCGTCGGCACCTACGCCTTCGCCCGCGAGATCACCCGGGAGCGCTCGACCGCGTTGGTCGCCGCGGGCCTCCTGGTGCTGTCGCCGCTCCTGGTGATCCAGAGCGGCGTGTACCTCGGCTACCTCTTCTCGCTCGGGCTCGGCGCGCTGTTCGGCGCCACCCTGCTCGCCGGGCTGCGCCTCCGTCGCTGGTGGCTCCTCGTGGTGAGCGGCGCGCTCGTCGGCTGGCTGTTCATGACGCGCCCGTTCGACGGCCTGCTGTGGGGTGTGGCGCTCGTCGCGTACGCGGTGTTCGCCGGCTGGGCCGACAAGCGCGCGCTGGCCCGCGGGCTCGGCCTCGCCGCGCTGGGGTTCCTCCCGCTGCTGGTCGCGACCCTCGCCTACAACCACCACATCACCGGGAGCTTCACCGAGTTCCCGATCACGGCCGCCGACAGCAGCGACACGTTCGGCTTCGGGTTGCGCAGCATCGGCGAGCGGTGGACACCCACGAACTTCACCGCGCTGCTGGGCGTGAAGGGCATCGGGCGCAACGGCTGGGAGCTCCCGCCGTTCCTGTTCGGCAGCTACGTCGCGGCCGCGCTCGCCGCGGTCGGGCTGTGGTTGCGCCGACGCGACCGCTCGACCGTCGCGCTCCTCGCGATCGCGCTCGCGTTCCCGATCGGCTACTTCGCGTTCTGGGGCATCTCGCTCTCGGCGAGCTTCGCGAACCTCGCGGGGCCGATCTACTTCATCCCGCTGTTCCTGCCGATCTGCATCCTCGTGGCGACCTCGCTCGGCGCGGCGTGGCACCGATCCCGTGCGTTGACCGTGGGTCTCGTCGTGGTGATGGTGGCGGCGACGGCGCCGTTCCTGATCGACCGCATCCAGCAGAACCACGACATCAGCGCGGCACAGACGCCGTGGCGCACCGCGGAGTCGAAGTTCGACGACCACGCGCTGGTGATCGTCGAGCGGTCGGGGCCGTACCTGCTCCACCTCAACCCGTTCTCGTCGAACCCCCCGGATCTCGACGGCCCGATCCTCTACGCGACCGATCGCGGCCCCGAGAACCTCGACCTCATCGCACGCCACCCGGACCGCACGCCGTACTTCGAGGCCACCACCCTCACGGCGCAGCAGGCGCTCCTCGACTACGACGTGAGCGAATCCGAGGTCACGGTCAGGCCGATCGTCGTGGAGCGCGCGCCGGTGCTCACGATCCACGCGCGGGTCACCAACCGCACGGATGATCCGGTCGTCGTCGCGTCGCTCACCGACGGCGGCAACGTCGACACGAAGGTGCTGAGCACCACCGCGTCGCGCGGCGACACGTTCGACGTCGAGTGGCACGTGCAGGGCGGCACGCCGTTCCGTCTCCCGAGCGGGACCATCGGGCTGGCGGGCAGCGGCACGCTGGCGATCGACGT
>DASUMF010000432.1:0-5677 GCA_036277835.1 Acidimicrobiia bacterium | reverse complement strand
GACGTAGGTCACGGGATGATCCTCGGCTTCTGATCAGGCATGAACACGAAGGTGTCGGTTGCGGTGTCGTACTGGAGCACCCGGGCCACGATCCCACCCGTGTACCGGTTCTTCCCGAATTTGGTCTTGCCGTCGTAGGTGAGCGACGACACGAAGCTGGTGCCGAGGCCCTCGATGCCCTTCTTCAGGCTCGCGGGCGTGGTGTCCTTCGCGTCACCGAGTGCCGCGTGCAGGATGTTGATGTAGTCGCAGAACGGCGACGCCCCGGTCAACGTCGTCGTGCTCGGCGTTGTCCACGTTGCACACTCGGTGATCGCCGAGTTCGCCGGCAGCGCCTGCTGCGCGGTCAACGGCAGGTCGAGGATCGCGTACGAGATGCCGACGGCGCCCTTCATCGTCGCGTTCGGGGCGATGCCGACCGCGTTGCCGAAGCCGTCGGCGGAGTCGATGCCGTACACCGGGAAGTATCCCTGCGTGTTCGCCTGGCCCGTGAACGCGGCGATCCCTTGGCCGCCGCCAGGGGTGAGGAGCACGACGTTGACACCGTCGGCCTTGAACTTCAGAACCGCGTTCGCGAGCGCAGCATTGACCTCGCTGAACGCGGCGGCGCTCGTCGAGCCGGTGTACTCGAACGTCTCGTAGGGGATCTTCAACTTCTTCAGGCGCGGTCCCCACACCTTGTTGGCCAGCGCCTCGTTGGCGCCGGAGCCGTCGGTCTGCACGAGGATCCCGACCTTGGCGTCCTTGGGGAACAGACCGGCGTCCTTCCAGATGTCGATGAACGCGCCGAAGCGGCACGTGGCGATACCGGACGGGTTGTAGAGGTAGCCCGCGTACTTCTGGTAGTCGGCACAGGTCGGCGCGTAGTTGGTGCCGATCTGGAACAACGGCGTCTTCGCCTTGGCGAAGCAGTCGACCGCGACCTTGGTCTCGAACGCGGTCCCGAACATGGCGACGACCTCGTTGTCCTGGGTCATCGCCGCGCATTCCTGCTGCGAGTTCTGGTTGAAGTCGGATCCGGTGGCCTTGAAGTTGAAGAAGACCCCCTCGACCTGGCAACCGGCGAGACCGCCCTCGGCGTTGAGCGCCGCGATGCCCTTCTTGTAACCGTCGACGATCGCCTGGTCGGCGGGCACGAGGTCACCTTCGCCACCGACTGCGGTGACCGCGGAGCCCACGTTGCCGAAGTACGACATGCCGATCTTGACCGTGCCCGACGGATCCGCGCACTTCGTTGCCGTCGTCTCCGCCGCTCCGGCCGAACCTACGAAGAGCGCACCAACTGCCACGCTCACGACCACCAAGCTCGCGAACACCCCACTCGCGACGCGCCGTTTCGCCATCGTTCCCCCCGGCTCACGCGCCACCATTCTCCGGCAACAAGTGTGCAGGTTGGCGCACTGCGCCGCATCATGGCACAGTCCGCCAAGGTGGGCAAGACGCTCGGCGTGACACGCTCAGCGGCCGGGCGACCCCGCGGAACCGTGCAAGCTCGCGAGCGCGCGCACGGCCTTGTCGAGGTGCACCGACAGATCGGATCCGTCGCCCTGCTCGATCGCTCGGGTGAACACGAACCAGATCACAGCCGCGAACGCCACCGACAACACGCCCACGACCTCGTCGTCGTCGGCGCCGTCGCGGAGACGGTCGCGCACCACGGGCTCGAGCTCGGCCGCCAGCGAGCTGCTGGCGCGGCTCTCCGACTGGACGATGTCGGGCGCGGTGCGCACGATCTCGCTCCAGAGCCGTACTGCTTCGAGCTCGAGGGCGGCGTTCTCACCCGCCGCGTCGATCGCGGCCCCGCCGGCGGCGAAGACCGAGTGGAACGCCTCGAGCAGCCCTTCCTCCGACGGTCGAGCCATGAGGACCCGGCAGATCCGCTTGCCCTCTCGGACGGGGACCGCGGTGAGCACGTCGTTCACGTTGCGGAAGTACCGGAAGAACGTGCGGGTCGAGATCCCCGCCGCAGTCGCGATCTGCTCGACCGTGACCTCACCGAGGCCCCGCTCGCTCAGGAGCTCGAGGCCTGCACACTCGATGCGCAACGACATCTGCGCGCGCTTGCGCTCCCAGACGTCGGAGTTGCTCAACCGGTCGACGGTCGTCACCGGTGCGCCATTCAGAGGAGCCCCTCCCGGTTCGCCATCGGGCGAATGTACGTCGCACTCGGTGGCATCGCCACCCGATCGAGCTAGGCGGCGCGGGGCTTGCGGTGTGCGGCCTTCTTGTCGGCGTCGACCTCGGCGCCGAGCTCGGCGAGCTCGTCGCGGTCGAGCTTCTTCTTCAGGCCCGGGAACACCTCGGTCTCTTCTTCCTTCACGTGGTGACGGATCCCGGCGGTGAGCATGGCGACGGCGGCGCCGAAGCCGGGCTCGTCGACGAGCCGGTTGATCTGGTCGATGCCGTCGCGCACGAGCCCGTGCTCGATGGTCGCTTCCTTCGCGTCGTCCTTCCCGACGAGCTTCGCGACCAGCGGGTACACGCGCCGTTCCTCGATCTCCATGTGCAGGCGGAGGTCGCTCGTGAGCTTGGCGACCGTTGCCTTGCGCCGCGCGCCGGGCTTGCTCGCGTCGAGCGTCTTCAACATCGCTGCGACATCGCGGTGATCCCGCTTCAACGTCGCGATCGGATCGTTCACGGGCGCTCCTCGAGTGGGTGGACCGGGGGGTCCTCGTGTCGTACCTCCCGAGGCGCGCAGGCAAACCCGATCAGGTCGTGAGCAGCAGCGCTCCCGCGATCGGTCCGCCGCCGGTGCCGACCGCTGCGACCTCGTGCCGCGCGACCTGACGATCGCCGGCCTGGCCGCGCAGCTGGAGACAGGCCTCGTGCACGACCCAGTACCCGTGCATCCGACCGGCCGACAGCTGACCGCCGTACGTGTTGAGCGGGAACGAGCCCCCGAGGCCGATGCGCGACGGATCGTCGACGAACGGGCCGGCCTCTCCCTCGCCGCAGAAGCCGAACGCTTCGAGCCACGCGAAGGTGAGGAACGTGAAGCCGTCGTACAGCTCGGCGAAGTCGACGTCGCCCGGCTTGAGATCGGTGCGCGACCACAGCTGCGCGGTGGCGTCGACGGAAGCCATCTTCGGGTAGTCGGCGCGCTCCACCCAGCCCCCGTGTCCGGGAGATCCGCCCATCGCCTGCACCCGCACCGGGTGGTCGCAGTCGGAGGCGTGCTCGGCTGCGGAGACGACCAGCGCGATCGAGCCGTCGATCGGCACGTCGCAGTCGAACAGGCCGAACGGCGACGACACGATGCGCGCGGAGAGGTAGTCGTCGAGCGTCATCGGCTCGCGGTAGACGGCGAGCGGGTTGAGCGCTGCGTTGGCGCGGCTGTTCACGGCCAGCGCGCCGAGCTGCTCCTTCGTCGTGCCGTACAGGTGCATGTGGCGACGGCAGTGCATCGAGAGCCAGTTCGCGGCCGAGTACGCGTGGTACGTGAGGAGCTCCATCATCCCGCCGGCGGCGCCGGGGGCACGGGCCGGCGGAGTGGGAGGCGCGTCGGCCACCGGAGCGGGAGGCGGCGGAGCTGCCTCGGCGGCGGGCCCGCTCGGCGCGGAGGGCGGGATGGGGATCGCGCCACCCATCATCTGCACCGTGCGGTACACGAGCACGTGGCGTGCCCGACCTTCCGATACGGCGAGGATCGCGGACGTCAGCGGTGACAGGAGGCCGGCGGTGTCGAAGCCGCCGCCGGAATAGCTCGTCTCCAGGCCGAGGGCGCTACGCACGTCGTCGGGCGGGGTCTCCCCCATCGTGGAGAGGCCGTCGATGTCGGCGGGCGTGAGCCCCGCGTCGCGGATCGCGGCGCTCGACGCCTCGACCGTGAGGTCGATGCCGGGGATGCCCGTGCGCCGGCCGATCCGCGAGATCCCGATGCCGGAGATGATGGATCGCTGTTCAGGGGAGGCGGTCATTTCGTGACAGTAACGCGGGCGTCGCTCCCCCATTCCTGCCGGCTCGGTGCGGGTCTCGGGCACCAGACACGTGACGGTGACGCGCGCGTCAACATAGAGTCCGCTGAGCGAGCTCGGATTCGAGACGTCGAAGAGAGGAACCGGGGATGGCGAACGTGTTGGACGGCGTGAAGGTCGTCGAGATCTCGATGTGGGCCTACGTGCCGAGCGCCGGCGCCGCCCTCGCCGAGTGGGGCGCCGATGTCGTCAAGATCGAGCCCCCCACCGGTGACCCGATCCGGGGCCTCATGAACGCGGGCGTCGGGCCGATGGACGGCATCGTGTTCCCGTGGGAGCTGTGGAACCGCGGCAAGCAGAGCATCGCGCTCGACCTCACCAACCCCGAGGCGCAGGAGATCGTGCTCAAGCTGTGCGAGGACGCCGATGTGTTCCTCACGAGCTACCTGCCGCCGGTGCGTGACAAGCTCGGCATCCACCTCGACGCGGTGCGTGCCCGCAACCCGCAGATCATCTACGCCTGCGGCAGCGGCCAAGGCGCCCAGGGCCCGGAGGCCGCCAAGGGCGGGTACGACTCGATCACCTTCTGGTCGCGCGGCGGCGTCTCGGCGTCGGTCACGCCGCCGGGGTACCCGCGCCCGGTCGGAATGCCCGCCGGGGCCTACGGCGACTCGACGAGCGGCATCGCACTGGCCGGCGGCATCGCCGCCGCCCTCGTGAAGAAGGCGCGCACCGGCGAGGGCTCGCTGGTCGACGGCTCACTCCTCGGCACCGCGATGTGGGTGATGCAGATGGGCTCCGTCGGGGCGGCCGTCACCGCCGCGTCGTCGCCGGAGATGGCCGAGATGGTGAGGAACCCTCCCCCTCCCCCGCCCTTCGACGGCACGTTGCCGGCCATGCCCGTGTTCAACCCGTTGGTGAACAACTACGAGACCTCGGATCACCGGTGGGTCGCGCTCTGCATGCTCCAGCCCGACCTCTACTTCGAGGGCCTGATGCGAGCGCTCGGTCGCGACGACGTCGTCGACGACCCGCGCTTCGCCACACCGGCCGACCGCGCGACCAACGCCGCCGACATCGTCGAGGAGCTGAACGCGACGTTCGCCAAGCTCACGCTCGCGGAGGCGCGTGAGGTGCTCGGTTCGCAGCGCGGACAGTGGGACGTCGTCAACCGCGCCATCGACCTGATCGACGACCCGCAAGCGCGCATCAACAAGTTCGTGCAGGACGTCGATTACGGCGGCGGCCGCTCGCTGCCCATGTTCACGAGCCCCGTGCACTTCGACCGCACCGCGCCGACGCTCACGCCCGCACCCGACTTCGGGGAGCACACCGACGAGATCCTCGGCTCCATCGGCATGGACGACGAGGCGATCCTCAACGCCAAGATCTCGGGCGGCGTCATCTGACACCACAGGGGAGCACCTCCGAGCGCACCGTGGGGCCGTCGGTGGCGATCGCGTGCCAAGGCGGCGGGAGCCACACCGCGTTCACCGCCGGTGTGCTCGCGCAGCTGCTGTCCGCCCCCGAGCTCGCCGGGCACCGGATCACCGGGATCAGCGGCACCTCCGGAGGTGCCGTGTGCGCGACGCTCGCGTGGTCGGCGCTGCGCGACGACGATCGCGAGCGAGCGAGCAGCCTGCTCACCGACTTCTGGGCCGACAACGCGGCCGACGGGCCGATCGAGCGCTTCGTGAACTCCTGGCTGCTGTTCGCCGCGACGTTGCAGAGCTACGGCATGCTCCCCGCAGTCAGCCCGTACC
>DASUMF010000431.1:0-3046 GCA_036277835.1 Acidimicrobiia bacterium | reverse complement strand
ACCTGGGTCGCACGCTCGTGCAGGAGCTGCTCGACCATGGTGGTTCGGAGCTGCTCGAGCGAATGCGATGACCGTCTACCTCGTCGGCGCGGGCCCGGGTGACCCCGGGCTCCTGACGGTGCGCGGCGCCGAGCTGCTGCGGTCGGCCGACGTCGTGGTGTACGACCGTCTCGCGTCACCGTCGCTGCTCGCACTGGCACCGGCGACCGCAGAGCTCGTCACCGCAGGCAAGGCCCCGGGCGCGGTCGACCTCACGCAGGACGAGATCAACCGGCTGCTCGTCGACCGCGGCCGCGCCGGCGCGTCGGTCGTGCGGCTCAAGGGTGGCGACCCCTACGTGTTCGGTCGGGGTGGCGAGGAGGCCGAGGCGCTCGCGGCCGCCGGGGTGCCGTTCGAGGTGGTGCCCGGCATCACGAGCGCGATCGGCGCGGCCGCGTACGCCGGGATCCCCGTGACGCATCGGGGCGTGTCGACGCACTTCACGGTGGTGACCGGGCACGAGGATCCCACCAAGGACCGCACCGACGTCGACTGGGACGCGCTCGCACGCACGGGCGGCACGCTCGTGATCCTCATGGGCGCGGGCAGGATCGCCGACATCGCGGACGCACTGGTCGGCGGCGGACTCGCGCCCGACACGCCGGTCGCCGCCGTGCGCAACGGCACACGTCCCGATCAGCACACGGTGCGCGCCACCTTGGCGACCGTCGCCGATGCAGGTGTGCGCGCGCCGAGCGCGATCGTGGTGGGTGACGTCGCCGCGCTGGACCTCGGCTGGTTCGAGCAACGCCCGCTCTTCGGCCGCTCGGTCGTGGTCACTCGGGCGCGCGAGCAGTCGAGCGAGCTCCGCGCCCGGCTCGAGTCGTTGGGCGCCGACGTGGTGGAGGTACCGACGATCGCGCTCGAACCCGTCGCGTTCGCGCTCCCCGACCTCGCGAAGATCGCGTGGCTGGTGTTCACGTCGGCGAACGGTGTCGACGCGTTCTTCGACCGCGGACTCGTCGCTGCCGGCCTCGATGCGCGAGCGCTGGCGCACGTGCGCGTCGCCGTGATCGGACCGGGCACCGAGCGTGCCCTCGCGGCGCGCGGGATCCGCGCCGACCTCGTACCCGAGCGCTTCGTCGCCGAGTCGCTCCTGGCCGCGTTCCCCGACCCGACCCCGGTGAACGACGCGGCGGGGCCCGTGCGGGTGGTCGTCGCCCGCGCCGAGCAGGCACGCGACGTGCTGCCCGAGGGCCTGCGCGACCGCGGCTACGCGGTCGAGGTGCTCGCCGTGTACCGCACCGTGCAGACCGAGCCCGACCCCGCGCAGCTCGCGCGCGTGCGCACCGGCGCGGTCGACGCGATCACGTTCACGTCGTCGTCGACCGTGACCAACCTGTGTGACGCGCTCGGGGCGATCCCCGATCCGCAGCCCCTCGTGGTGTCGATCGGCCCCGTCACCTCCGACGCGGCGCGGGCCCGTGGCCTGCGGGTCGACGTGGAAGCCGACCCCCACACCATCGACGGCGTCGTCGACGCGTTGCTCGCCGCGCTGCGCTGAACCGGTCGTCCCGACCCGGTCCTAAGCTTTCCGGGATGAGTTTTCCGGAACGGCGGATGCGGCGTCTCCGGCGCACGCCGGCCTTGCGCCGCCTGGTGGCCGAGGCCCGTGTCTCGGTCGACGACCTCGTCGCCCCCCTGTTCGTGAAGGAGGGCATCGACGCGCCGGCGCCGATCGCGTCGATGCCGGGTGTGGTGCAGCACCCCCAGGAGAGCCTCCGCAAGGAGGTGCGGGCGATCGCCGACCTCGGCGTTCCTGCCGTGATCCTCTTCGGGATCCCCGCTGCGAAGGACGCCCGCGGCTCGGGCGCCGACGCCGCCGACGGCGTGGTGCAGGTCGCCCTCCGCAACCTGCGCGACGAGGTGGGCGACTCCCTGGTGTTGATGGCCGACGACTGCCTCGACGAGTTCACCGACCACGGCCACTGCGGTCTGCTCACGGTCGACGGCGAAGTCGACAACGACGCCACGGTCGAGCGCTACGCCGAGATCGCGATCGCCCAGGCCGACGCCGGTGCCGACGTCATCGCGCCGTCGGGGATGATGGACGGGCAGGTCGGCGCCATCCGCGCCGCGCTCGACTCCTCGGGTCATGACGGGACCGCCGTCCTCGCGTACGCGGCGAAGTACGCGTCGGCGCTCTACGGCCCGTTCCGCGACGCCGCCGAGTGCGCGCCGCAGTTCGGTGACCGGCGCGGGTACCAGATGGATCCCGCCAACGGCCGCGAGGCGCTCGACGAGGTGGCGCTCGACATCGCCGAGGGCGCCGACATGGTGATGGTGAAGCCCGCACTCGCCTATCTCGACGTGGTGAGCGCGATTCGCGACTCGTTCGACGTCCCGGTGGCCGCGTACCACGTGAGCGGTGAGTACGCGATGGTGCAGGCCGCGGCACTGAACGGCTGGATCGACGGCGACGCCGTCGCACAGGAGCTCATCCTCTCGATCAAGCGCGCCGGCGCCGACTTCGTGCTCACCTACTTCGCGCGCGCCATCGCCGAGCGACTCTCGTGATCGCGCGGTCGATCCTCCCGCTCCGCCCGTGAGCGCGCTGTTCGAGCGCGCGTCGGCGCGCATCCCGGGGGGCGTCGACTCCCCGGTGCGGTCCTTCTCGTCGGTCGGGGGCGAGCCCTTCTTCGTCGCGCGCGGCGACGGCGCGCACCTGATCGACACCGAGGGCAACCGGTACCTCGACTACGTCCAGTCGTGGGGAGCGTCGATCCTCGGCCACGCGCATCCCGCGGTGGTCGAGGCCGTCCAGCGCGCCGCGGCCGACGGCACGTCGTTCGGCGCGCCGACCGCACGCGAGGTCGAGCTCGCCGAGGCCATCGCCGACGCGGTGCCGTCGGTCGAGAAGGTGCGGCTCGTGTCGTCGGGCACGGAAGCGGGCATGACGGCGGTGCGCCTCGCCCGCGGGGCTACCGGGCGCTCGAAGATCCTGAAGTTCGCCGGCTGCTACCACGGCCACGCCGATGCCCTCCTCGTCGCCGCGGGCAGCGGCGTC
>DASUMF010000430.1:0-3154 GCA_036277835.1 Acidimicrobiia bacterium | reverse complement strand
CGCAGTGCTTCGCGCACTTCGGTGGCGCGCTGGTACCGCGCCGCGGGATCCTGCGCGCGGGCTTGCGCGACCACGCGTCGGAGTGCGGTGACTTCGCTCGGCGCGTCGGGATCATCCACGTCGAACTCGAGCTCGCGCGTGCCGGTGAGGAGCTCGGTGAGCACGACGCCGAGCGAGTAGATGTCGGAGCGGGCGTCGGCCGTGAGCCCGGCGACCTGTTCGGGCGCGAGGTATCCCGCGGTGCCGACCACCACGCCGGGCTCGGTGAGCGCCTCGGCCTGGGTCGACTGCGCGATCCCGAAGTCGGTCACCTTCACGATGCCGGTGGTGGTGACGAGCACGTTGCTCGGCTTCACGTCGCGGTGCACCACGCCCTTGCTGTGCGCGTGCGCGAGCGCGTCGGCGATCTGTGCTCCGACCCGGGCCACCTCGACGGGTGCCAGCACGCCCTGGTCCTCGAGCATCGCCCGGAGGCTCTGTCCCTCGACATGCTCCATCACGATGTAGGAGTCGGAGGCGCCGTCTTGCCGTTCAGCCACGGAGGCGCCATGCCGTTCAGCCACGGAGGCGCCATGCCGTTCAGCCACGGAGGCGCCATGCCGTTCAGCCACGGAGGCGCCTTGCCGTTCAGCCACGGAGGCGGATTCCTCGCCCCAGTCGTAGACCGCGACCACGTGGGGGTGGTTCAGGCGCGCGGCGGCCCGCGCCTCGCGCCGGAACCGCTCCCGGGAGGTGCCGGTGAACGACGCGGACGGGCGCTTGACGGCGACCGTGCGCTCGAGGAGGAGGTCGCGGGCACGGAAGACCTCTCCCATCCCACCAGCGCCGATGAGCTCCTCGAGCTCGTACCGATCGCCCAGCAACGCAACGACCCGGGCCACCGGGTCAGGCTACCCAGACCCCCCGAGGAATCCTCCGCGGCTCCTGTGCCGTAGTACCGGGACACAAAATCCGAGTTGATCAGTCGGGTTTCGGGGCGTAGCGTCGCGC
Organism: Acidimicrobiia bacterium; assembly: GCA_036277835.1. Lineage (GTDB taxonomy): Bacteria > Actinomycetota > Acidimicrobiia > IMCC26256 > DASPTH01 > DASUMF01. The sequence continues at coordinate 2,164 of DASUMF010000430.1, read as the reverse complement.
CGGGCCGATCGACACCGGCCCACGATTGCGAGCAGGGAGGGCGACATGTCGGACAGCTGGGGCTTCGAGACCAAGCAGGTGCACTCGGGCGCACAGCCCGACCCGACGACCGGCGCGCGGGCGGTGCCGATCTACCAGACGACCAGCTTCGTGTTCCGCGACACGGCGCACGCGGCGGCGCTGTTCGGGCTCGAGGAGCTCGGCAACATCTACACGCGCATCATGAACCCGACGCAGGACGTGTTCGAGCAGCGCATGACCGCGCTCGAGGGCGGCGTGGGCGCGCTGGCGGTGGCGAGCGGGCAGGCCGCGCAGTTCCAGGCGCTCATGAACCTGGCCGAGAACGGTGGCCACATCGTGTCGTCGGCATCGCTGTACGGCGGCACCTACAACCAGTTGCACTACACGTTCCCGAAGCTCGGCGTGGAGGTGAGCTTCATCGACGACCCCGACGACCTCGACGCGTGGCGCGCCGCGATCCGTCCGAACACCAAGGCGCTCTACGGCGAGATCATCGGCAACCCGAAGGGCGACGTGTTCGACCTCGAGGGTGTGTCGGCGATCGCGCACGACAACGGCATCCCGCTCGTGATCGACAACACGCTGGCCACGCCGTTCCTGTGCCGCCCGCTGGAGCACGGCGCCGACATCGTCGTGCACTCGGCGACCAAGTTCATCGGCGGTCACGGCACGTCGATCGGCGGCGTGATCGTCGACGGCGGCAAGTTCGACTACGTGGCGAGCGGCCGGTTCCCCGGGTTCACCGAGCCCGACCCGAGCTACCACGGCCTCGTGTTCTCGCAGCTGCCCGAGGAGCTCCGGCCGGCGCAGTACATCCTCAAGACCCGCCTGCAGTACCAGCGCGACGTCGGCCCCGCGATCTCGCCGTTCAACTCGTTCCTGTTCCTGCAGGGGCTCGAGACGTTGAGCCTGCGCATGGAGCGGCACTCGCAGAACGCGCTGGCCGTCGCCCAGTGGCTCGAGGCCCGCGACGAGGTGCAATGGGTGAAGTACCCCGGCCTCGCGTCGAGCCCGTGGAACGAGCGAGCCAAGAAGTACCTGCCGAACGGCTTCGGTGCGATCGTCGCGTTCGGGATCGACGGCGGCATCGCCGCGGGGCAGGCGTTCGTCGACTCGCTCGAGCTGCACAGCCACCTCGCCAACGTGGGTGACGTGCGCAGCCTGGCCATCCACCCCGCGTCGACCACGCACCAGCAGCTCGACGGCGCGGAGCAGGAGAGCACCGGCGTGACGCCCGACCTCGTGCGCCTCTCGGTGGGCATCGAGTCGATCGACGACATCCTCGCCGACCTCGAGGCCGGGTTCCGCGCCGCCAAGGGGGCGTGACGGCCGGCTCCGTGTCACTTCCCGTGACGGGAGCGTGGCAGGAGGGCGACGATCCGGGGCGACGGCAGTTCCTCACCGTCGACCGGTCGTTCGCGCTCGAAGCGGGCGGCGCGCTGCCCGAGGTGACGGTGGCCTACGAGACGTGGGGCACGCTCGCGCCCGACCGCTCGAACGCGGTGCTCGTGCTCCACGCGCTCACCGGCGACAGCCACGCCGCGGGCCCGGTCGGGCCCGGGCACCTCGAGGTCGGATGGTGGGACGGCACGATCGGCCCCGGCGCCGCGATCGACACCGACCGCTTCTTCGTGGTGTGCCCGAACGTGCTCGGCGGGTGCCAGGGCACGACCGGGCCGTCGTCGATCGAACCGGGCGCCGGCGCGCCGTGGGGCTCGCGCTTCCCGCGCACCACCATCCGCGACCAGGTCGCGCTCGAGGTCGCGCTCGCCGACGCGCTCGGCATCGATCGCTGGCACGCGGTGGTCGGCGGCTCGATGGGCGGGATGCGGGTGCTCGAGTGGGCCGTCGGGCAGCGCGACCGCGTCGCGCGGGCGGTCGTGATCTCCGTCGGCGCGCAGGCGACCGCCGAGGAGATCGCGCTGTGCCACGTGCAGATGCGCGCCATCCGCGCCGACCCGAACTGGCGCGGCGGTGACTACTACGACGCCCCGCCCGGGCAGGGGCCCCACGTCGGGATGTCGATCGCGCGCGGGATCGGGCAGATCTCGTACCGCTCCGAGCTGGAGTTGGACGCGCGATTCAGTCGCGAGCACCAGGGTGATGAGTGGCCGTTGGATGGTGGCCGGTACGCGGTGGAGTC
>DASUMF010000429.1:0-2079 GCA_036277835.1 Acidimicrobiia bacterium | reverse complement strand
CGAACTCGCTGGAAGTGCTGGCGACGATTCACGCCTCGCGCAAGCTCAACCTCGTCGCGGTGCCGCTGTCGTACCGGTTCAACGCCGAGGAGATGCAGTACGTCATCGACAACTCCGACGCGACGTCGGTGGTGGTCGATGCCGAGCAAGCACCGATCCTTGCCGAGGTGCGCGACGAGATTCCGAAGGTCTGTGCCGTCGTTGTGTTCGGCGGTCCGGTGCCCGATGGCTCGGGGTTCCTCGCGTGGGACGACGTTGTCGCCGCGCAAGCCGACACCGAACCGCAGATTCCCGCAACGAGCGAAGCGGGCGCGGCGATGATCTACACGTCGGGCACCACCGGCAAGCCCAAGGGCGCGCTCCGTACCACGACGAACCGGGAACTCGTGTTCGCGCTGCTCGACGAGCTGAATCTTCTGCACGAGAACTCGGTGCACCTCACCACCGGACCGATGTACCACTCCGGTCCGCTCGCGTTCGCGTCGTTGTCGCACACGCTCGGCGCGCCGATCGTGGTGCTGCGCAAGTTCGACCCGCGCCGCTGGATCACGCTCGTGAAGGAACATCGCGTCACCAACACGTTCTCGGCGCCGACGCAGTTGAAGCGCATCGTCAGCCTGCCGGCCGAAGACCTCGCGAAGGCCGACATGTCGTCGATGGTCACGCTGATCGCGAACGCGGCGCCGGTGCCGTACGCGCTGAAACAGGAAGTGATCTCAAAACTCGGCGAGGGATTCCTCTACGAGGTGTACGGCTCGACCGAGCTCGGCGTCGACACCGTGCTGCCGCCCGAGGACCAGTTGCGCAAGCCGGGTTCGTGCGGGAAGCCGTACGGCGGTATCGAGATCAAGATCGTCAAGGACAACGGCAGCGTCGCGAGCGCGAACGAGGCGGGGGAGCTGTTCGTGCGCACGACGCTCGCGATGGACGGCTATCACCGCACCGCCGAGCAGCTCGCCGAACTCGACCGAGCGCCCGACGACAACGACACGCTCGGCTGGAAGTCGGTCGGCGACGTCGCGTACGTCGATGACGAGGGCTACGTCTACATCTGCGACCGCAAGAAGGACATGATTATCTCGGGCGGTGTGAACATCTACCCGGCCGAGATCGAGGCGGTGCTGCACGCGTACCCCGACCTGCTCGACGTCGCCGTGTTCGGGATCCCCGACGACGAATGGGGCGAGCGCGTCCACGCGATCGTGCAACCGAAGCCCGGGACGACCATCACCGCCGACGACCTGCGCGCGTTCGTCGAACCGCGCCTCGCGAACTACAAGCGTCCGCGCGACTACGAGTTCCGCGACGCGTTGCCGCGCACCGACTCGGGAAAGTTGCTGAAGCGCGTGCTGCGCGACGAGTACTGGCGCGACCGCAAGACGTCGGTGTAGCTACGACGCCGCCTTGCGCGCCGTGGCTTTGCGCGTGCGCGAGCGAGGCCGCCGCCGTTTCGACCGGTACGCGTCGGGTCGCGCGTGCAGCGCGACGAACAACGCCCATGGTTCGCCCTCGTCGTCCGGCCCCCACGATGCGGCTTCTTCGACGAGCTCGAAGAGACGCGCTTCGAGTTCCGCGCGTCGCTCCGGGCTGACCCGCAGCGCGAGCCGCGCCCAGCGGCGGTCTTCCGGCGGCGACTCGAGCAGTTCGGTCCGAAAAGCGTCGATCACGACCAGCGCTTGGTCGTCGCTCGCCTCGCCGATGTCGAGCGTCCACGACTTGCCGGTGGAGCGGTAGGGGATCTCCTTCGCGCCGCGCGCACCGCGGCGCGGTTCCTGCGGCGCGATGAAGCCCGTGCCGACGAGCGTGCGGACGTGGTGCAGCGTCGACGCGGGGTCGCGGCCGAGCCGCTCGGCCAGCTCCTTGTTGGTGAGCTCGGCGTCGTAGGTGAGCCGGATGATGCGGAGCCGGTCGGGGTGCGACAGCGCGCGGATCTCCGCCGGCGTGGCGACCCGCCGTTTCGTGCCCTGATGCGTGGTCTTGGCTCTTGCCATGTCCGCTAGGTTAGTGATTGGGAGTTCCCAATCACTAGGACCGACCGTGGCCGAGCCCCAACCCGCCGTTCGCCCTTCGCTCCTGCGC
>DASUMF010000428.1:0-12927 GCA_036277835.1 Acidimicrobiia bacterium | reverse complement strand
CGAAGGCGCTCGACGCGTGGCACGCCGGTGGCGAGCGCGGCGAGCGGCCTCCCGGGCACCTGCGGGAGCATCCGGTCGAACGCGTCCGCGGCCTGCGGCGCATCGGTCACGGTGTCGTGCATCGTCTCCTGCTCGACCCCGACGGTCGTCCGCGCGCCATGCGTCGCGCCGACACCCTCTGACCGCGCCTGTGCCTGCACGACAAACAACTGGCGTCACTCGGGCTCGATTATCGAGCCGAAGTGACGCCAGTTCGAACCCGCCAGATGTCACGTTCCGTGGGAAACGTCCAGGGCCGGCGGTTGCGGAGTCGAGGAAAGGGAAGCCTTGGTTTCGGGCCTGACCAGGCACTGTTACGCTACGTAGCAGGAATCTCACGTTGCGTAGTCACCACGGGGGGTGGTCAACGCGATGCGGAGCACGGAGCGCCACCCGAGCCGCTCGACCGCCTGGTGCCTCGGGTTGCTCGCTGCGCTCGTGCTGGTCCTCGGGCCGACGTTCGCCGACGCCGCGGGCGCGGCGACTCGGCAGGCGCCCGCCGGCGCGCCTCGCCAGATCTCGTTGCCGCCGCTGCCACCGTTGCCGCCGCTGCCACCACTTCCCCCGGTCGACCTGCCACCCATCGACCTGCCGCCGGTCGACCTGCCCCCCATCGAGATCCCGGGGCTCCCGCCGATCGACGTGCCGCCGGTCGACGTCGCACCGATCGACGTCGGCCCGGTGAACACGCCGCCGCTCGGCGTGGGCGCGGGCTCGCCCGATGCCGCGACCCCCGCGGGCAACGGCGCGCCCTCCGACCCCACGACGACGAGCGGCGTGCCGCCACTCGGCCCGGCCGGTCTGATCGACACCGTCACCGGACTCCCGACGTCGACGCTCGCCACACTCGTGCACGACGCGCGCGCAAGCCTGCGCGCGGTCGAAGGCCTCGGAGTCGCGCCGGCGTTGCTCGCCCGACTCGATCAGCTCATTGCCGGGGTCGGTGACGGGACGATCGCCCTCACCGACGCGACCCTGCGCTCGCTGGCCGACCTCGTCGACCAGATCAAGGCGCTCCTGCCCGAACCCCTGCGCGACGTTCTCGCCCCGGTGGAGCGCCTCGTCGACCAACTCGTCGACGCGCTCCATCCCGTCGTCGTGCTCCCGCCGGTCGGCGGCGCGCCCGGTTCGTCGGGCGGCACACACGCGTCGCCACACGACCGCGGCGCGACGGACGGGGAGCGGGGATCCGACGCGGGCGGCGCCGGTTCGACCGGGGACCAAGGCTCGGATCGACCCGGGTCACTTCCCCCGTTGCCGCCGCTCCCGTCGAGCGGCGACCTCGCACTGTTCGGTTCGGCGTTGCTCGCGCCCGCACCGGTTCCCACACCGGTGCGCGGCAGCGCGCCCCTCGGTGTCGCGCTCGACGCCGCGGGCGGCGGCAGCGCCTCCACGGATCGCTCGAACGAGAAGGCCTGCCTTCCCGGTGACCTGTCGACGGAGTCACCGCGCGAAGCGCGCGCCCCGCCCTCGAGCGCGCATCTGCTTCGGGCCCTCGGATGCGGTCCCGAAGCTCGTCCCGGCTAGCCGGTCCTCCGGCGAATTCGTTCGCCATCGACCTCGCCCGCGCCGACCGGCGCAGGCATCCAAGAAGTCGGAGGAGGATCCGAGATGAAAGGTTCGATCATGCGTGGAGTGGCAGCCCTGATTGCGATCCTGGGCACGCTCGCGCTCACCGGCGGCGGAGCGAGCGCGTTCGCGCTCGACGCTGCACCGGAGTCGTCGTCGCTGCACTCGCTCGTCACCATCGACCCGGTGGTGCCGATCAACGTGTGTGGTGTCGGCGTCGGCATCATCGGCGTCGGGACGACGTCAAACTGTGAGACGCAGCAGACGGTCGACACGGTCGAGGCGGATGGTCTCATCGACATCAGCCCCGTCGTGCCCGTCAACGTCTGCGGGATCGGCGTCGGGATCATCGGCATCGGAACGACGGCGCCGTGTGACACCGACCAGAACGTCGAGAGCCCGAGTCCCGACTCGTCGGACTCGCTCGTCGACATCTCGCCCGTGGTTCCCGTGAACGTCTGCGGTGTGGGCGTCGGCATCATCGGTGTCGGCACCACCTCGCAGTGCGAGACGGACCAGTCCGTCGACCACTCGGGCTCGGACGCGTCACTCGTCGGCGTGGCACCGGTGATCCCGGTGAACGTCTGCGGTGTGGGCGTGGGCGTGATCGGTGTCGGCACCACGTCGTCGTGTGACACGACGCAGACGGCCACCGGCCCGGGCTCCGGCTCGGGAAGCCTGATCGGCGTCTCGCCGGTCGTCCCGGTGAACGTGTGCGGTGTCGGCGTCGGCGTGCTCGGCGCAGGTACGACCTCATCGTGCGAGACGACGCAGACGGTCACCACCCCGGGCGGCGGGGGCAACCCCGGCTCGGGTGGAGGCGGAGGCAACTCCGGCTCGGGTGGCGGCTCGGTCGTCGTCGGCGGCGAGAGCGCTTCGTTGCTCAGCACGGTGATGGACGCGGCGCTCGCGCCGTTCAGCAAGGCGTCGGTGCCCAACATGTTGGCGTTCACCGGCGGGCTCTCGCTGTGGCTCGTGGGGCTCGCGCTCGTGATGCTCGTCGTCGGCGGTTCCTTCCAGGGATTCCCGCCGCTGGCGCGCCTCGCGTCGCGCATCCGTCCATAGGCACAGCAGCAACACGCAAGGACGGCTCACGAGCCGGCGGGGCGTCGACCCCCGCCGGCTCGTCGTCGTCAGTGCACCAGGTCGGAAGTGCCCCGTCGCTCGCCGATGCAGGACGGCGCTGGAGCCACCTTGACACTGGTGCCACGCGTCCCGGATCATGGCGGCAGCGTCGTCGCGTCCGAGCCCGAAGGGGTCGCCATGTCGAAGCCCGTCGTCATCGTCTCGTGTGACGAGCACACCGGTCCGCCCGCCGAGGAGTACCGCCCCTACATCGAGCAGCGATTCCACCCGCGCTTCGACGAGTGGCAGGCCGCGGTCGAAGGGCCGGGGCGCCAGCTCTGGGAGTTCGCGCACGTCGCGCCGGAGCGCTTCGACGTCGCGGACAACGAGGACGCGCTCGCGAGCGGTGGCCTCATGGGGGCGTGGCAGCCCGAACGACGCCTCCAGGAGATGGACCGCGAAGGCGTCGCGTTCGGGCTCACGAACATCAACGCCAACGACACTCAGCGCTTCAGCATGCCGCCGTTCCCCGGGATGAGCGCCGACGGCTCGCCCTGGACCGCGGAGGAGATGATGGCCGGCGCCAGAGCGCACAACCGGTGGCTCGCTGACTTCCGCGACGCGACCGACGGCCGTGTGCACGGCAGCGGCCTCCCCGGGCCGTTCGCCGACATGGACGCAACCATCGCCGAGCTCGAGTGGCTCGCCGAGCACGGCTTCCACGTCATCACGATCCCTCCGCCCCCACTCGACGACCGCTACGAGCGGTTCTGGGCCGCGTGCGCGGATCTCGGGCTCGTGGTGAACGCGCACGCGGGGCACAGCGGTGCGCCCGCGCCCGACGAGCTCACCGACCTGCGACCGGTCGTCTCGGCCGAGCAGATCGAAGCGACCCTCGAGAAGGCGCGGGAGCTCGCGAGCGCGCGCGGGCAGGACCCCGCAGGCATGACCTCGCACGAGCTGTTGATGCAGCTGGTCGCGCACCAGGTCGACGGGATCGCCGAGCTCTCGCAGTCCGACCGCGACGTGTTGAGCGTGGAGATCCCCGGCATGGCCGGGCTCGACCTCACCGTGAGCGACCGCGGTCCGCTCTGGCAGCTCATGCTCACCGGAGTGGTCGACCGCTACCCGACGCTCAAGGTCACGTTCGGGGAGATCCGCTCCGACTGGGTGCCGGGCACGCTCGCCTACCTCGACCGACGGATCCCCGAGCTCAACCCGTCGCTCGCGCTGAAGCCGAGCGAATACTGGGGACGGAACTTCAACGTCGCCGCGTCGTTCATGCGCCCCCTGGAGGTGCAGATGCGTGAAGCCATCGGCACCGGGCAGATGATGTTCAGCCGCGACTACCCGCATCCGGAAGGGACGTGGCCGAACACGATCGAGTGGATCAGGGAGGCGTTCACCGGCGTTCCCGAGCCGGACGCCCGTGCGATCCTGGGTGAGAACGCGATCGACTGGTACGGCTTCGACCGTGGCGACGTCGAGCGGATCGCGGAACGGATCGGTCCGCGCCCCGAGGATCTCTTCGGCGACTGGAGCGTCAGTGCCGCGAAGCTGTCGTACTTCGGTTCGTCGTCCGGCTTCTACAAGCCGCGAGTCGAGGTGAACCCCGAAGCGATCGAGTACGAGATGATGCACCGCCCCGCGGGGGTCTACGTCCCGTACACGGACTTCGGGACGATGGTCGAGGACGCAACGGCGCGGCAGGCCGAGACGGTCTGACGCGGCGGGCCGCCGCACGCCACGTGCACACGGTGTGCGCGGTCAGCTGCCGTGATGAACGCCGGTAGAGTCGGGGGATGCGGCGTGGGCGGCGACTCTTCATGTCCCCGGTCGCGCTCGGTGTGGGCCTCCTCGCGGTGTCGAGCCTGCTCGTGGGCTGCATCCCGAGGCCGTCGCCCACGGCCGCGGTGCTCGACGCCGCGTGCAACGGCACCCTGGTGGCGTCGACACCGGGAACCGTCGCCGCAACCGACGTCACCGAGCTCTCGGGGCTCAGCGCCAGTCGCCGGACCGCTGGTGTGTGGTGGGCGCACAACGACTCGGGGCACCCCGCCGAGATCTTCGCCGTGGGCGACGACGGACGCGACCTCGGCACGTACACGCTGAGCGGTGCGAACGCCGTCGACTGGGAGGACATCGCGGCGGGGCCTGGTCCCGATGCGGGTGCCTCGTATCTCTACATCGCCGACACCGGCGACAACACGCAGACGCGCGCGTCGGTGCAGGTGTACCGGGTGCCCGAGCCGCAGGTGGACCCCAACGGGGGACCTCACCAGGGCATGCTCACCGACGTCGCCACGCTCGACTTCACCTACCCCGACGGCCCGCACGACGCCGAGGCGCTCATCGTCGACCCGTCGAGTGGCCGGTTGCTCATCATCACGAAGGACGTGTGGGGCGACTCGCAGGTGTTCGCGGCGCCCGGGAACCTTGCCTCGGGCACCCACACCACACTGACGCAGGTCGCCACGCTGCACCTCGGCTTCCTCGGGCTCGTGACCGCGGGCGACATCACGCCGGCGCGCGACACGATCGCGCTCCGCACCTACGGGTCAGTCGTGATGTACCCGCTCGGCGTCGGCGACGCGATGGAGCTCGCGTTCCTGCAGGTTCCGTGTTACGGCGCGGTCGCGAACGAGGCGCAGGGCGAAGCGATCGGGTTCACGGGCGACGGCCGCGGCTACGTCACCGCGAGCGAAGGCGCGAGCCCTGCACTGCACCGCTTCGTCGCCCCCTGAGGTGGCGGTGCCTGCCTGACGTGGCGGACGCGGCGCCGATGAGGTTAGGTTTCCCTTCCTCTCGAGCGGAAGGCGTCGAAGTTGTCGACAGGCGAGATCTACCTGCTGGGCGCGATCGCCGGCGTCACGATCTTCATCGGACTTCCCGTCGGGCGCATCCGGGGCATGAGCAAGGGCGTCGCTGCGTTCATCAACGCCGCGGCGGCCGGGGTGCTCGTGTTCCTCCTCGTCGAGACGACCGAGCACGCCTTCGCACCGGTCGAGCACGCGCTCGAGGAGGTGACGCTCGAGAGCGGCGGCACGTGGGGCGACTTCGTTCTCAAGGCGTCGCTCTTCACGTTGGCACTCGGGGTCGGGCTGCTCGGCCTCGTGTACTACGAGCGATGGATGAACGATCGCCGCGCGCGGTCCGCCGCTTCGACGCAGAGCGCCGGCTCGGGCGCGGCCGCCGCGGAGGGACTCGATTCGTCCCGCGGCCTGCGCGGAATGACCGACGCTCACCACCTCGCGTTTCTCATCGCGGTGGGGATCGGTCTGCACAACTTCGCTGAAGGACTCGCGATCGGCCAGTCAGCGGCCAGCGACGAGATCAGCTTCGCCGTGCTCCTCGTCATCGGGTTCGCGGTCCACAACGCGACTGAAGGTTTCGGGATCGTCGCTCCGATGGCTGCCGAAGACGAGCGTCCGCGCTGGGCATACCTGGGCCTGCTCGGCCTGATCGCCGGCGGACCGACGTTCCTCGGCACGGTGATCGGCCAATCGTTCGTCGACGAGACGGTGAACATCGTGTTCCTCGCGCTCGCCGCCGGCTCGATCCTCTACGTAATCGTCCAACTCCTGAACGTGGCCCTGAAGCTCGGCCACCGCGAGATGCTCATGTGGGGGTTGTTCGTCGGGCTGTTGTTCGGGCTCGGCACCGAGCTGGTGCTCGTCGCAGCCGGGCTCTGAGCGAGCGCCCACCCTCACACGAAATTCACACGTCACGCTCGTACCCTGTGCCTGTGCGCGTGTTGGTGGTCGAGGACGAGCCACGCATGGCGACGTTGCTCGCACGAGGCCTCCGCGAAGAGGGCTACTCCGTCGATGTCGCGCACGACGGCAACGACGGGCTGTGGCGCGCGACCGAGGACGACTACGACGCCATCGTCCTCGATGTGATGCTGCCCGGCATCAACGGCCTCGACCTCTGCCGAGGCCTGCGCGCGTCGAATCGATGGGCGCCCGTCCTCCTCCTGACGGCGCGTGACTCGATCGACGACCGCGTGCAGGGTCTCGATGCCGGTGCCGACGACTACCTCACCAAGCCGTTCAGCTTCGCCGAACTGGCTGCTCGGGTTCGCGCACTCGTGCGACGTCAGTCGGGAGCGCGGCCCACCGTGTTGGAAGTTGGTGGCCTGCGTGTCGACCCCGCACGGCACCAAGCCTGGCGGGACGACATCGAGGTGCCGCTGTCGCCGAAGGAGATGGCGCTCCTCGAGCTGCTCATGCGACGGGTGGGCGAGGTCGTCACCCGCACCGAGATCCTCGATCACGTGTGGGACTTCGCCTACGACGGCACGTCGAACGTCGTCGATCAGTACGTCGCCTATCTGCGGAAGAAGATCGATCGGCCGTTCGCGCGAGCTGACATCGAAACCGTACGCGGCGTCGGCTACCGGCTCCGCGAACCCGCGGTGGAATGAGCCGTGCCCATCCGTCTCCGCCTCGGACTCGCGTTTGCCGCGGTGACGCTCGTCCTCGTCGTCGTCGGTGGATCGTTGTTCCTGCACTCGTTCCGCAGCGGCTCGGTGTCGTCGCTCGAGCCGGGGCTGCGCGCACAGGCGGCAGCGCTCCGCCAGAGCGTGCGGGAAGGCTTGACCTCGCCTGACCTGCGCGGGGAGGGCGGCGGCGCGATCAGGAGCCATGACGAGGTCGCGCAGGTGCTCGACGATCGAGGGCGCGTCCTCGCCACGACCACAGAGGCAGGATCGCGCCCGATCGTCTCCCGAGGCGTGCTGCGCACGGCGCTCCGCCAACCGACCTTCACGAGCGTCGCGGTCCACGACGAGAACGAGCCCTTCCGCCTGCTCGCGACGCCGGTTGCCACCTCGAACGGCGCGCGCGTCGCTGTGGTCGCCACATCGCTGGAGTCGATCAACGATGCCGTAGCCCGTGTGCGGACCGCGCTCCTCCTCGGCGGCGCGCTCGCGGTCGTGGTGGCGGGCGTCGGCGGGTGGTGGCTCGCCGGCGCCGCCCTGCGCCCGGTCGAACGACTCCGCCGGGAAGCATCGGACATCAGCGAGCACGACGCAGAGGCGAAGCTGATCGTCCCAGGCACCCACGACGAGATCGCGGCGCTGGCGACGACGATGAACGGGCTGCTCGAGCACCTCCATGGTGCGCTGCGCCGCGAGCGCGCCTTTGTTGCCGACGCCGGTCACGAGCTCCGCACTCCACTCAGCGTGCTTCGCATGGAACTGGAGCTGGCGCGGCGCCCGCAGCGCACGCGTGCCGAGCTCGAGGACGCGATCGAGCACGCCGCGGCCGAGACCGATCGACTGACCGGCCTGGCCGAGGAGCTGCTGCTGCTCGCGAGCAGCGAGGCGCGCTGGCGCGACGCCGGAGTCTGCGAGGCGGTCCGACCTCAGGTCGACCGCGCCGTCGCCGCGATGCGCCGGCGCGCTGAGGCCCAGGGGGTGCGCGTCGCCGTCCATGCCGACGTACCGGTCTCGGTGGCCGTCGCGCCGGAGCTGCTGCAGCGCGCCGTCGGCAACGTGCTCGACAACGCGCTCCGGTACTCGCCAGCCGGTAGCACCATCACCGTGACGCTCATGCAGCGCGACGGTGACAGTGAGATCGAGGTCGTCGACGAAGGGCCCGGGTTCCCTTCGGCGTTCCTGCCGCATGCGTTCGAGCGCTTTCGCCGCGCCGACGACGCCCGTTCGCGATCCGGAGGGGGCGCCGGTCTCGGCCTGGCCATCGTGCTCGCCATCGCCCGGGCACACGGCGGTGGCGCGACGGCAGAGAACTGCTCACCGCACGGCGCGAAGGTGACGATGCGGTTCCCGCGCACATGTGAGTGATCCACATGCTCCTCACACCACCATCCCAGGTCGCGACCCCCATACTCGGGTCCAGCGCATGACCGAGACAGGGAGCAGACGATGAGGAAGCGAACCATCGGGGCAGCGATCACAGGCGCGATCCTCACGGTCGGAGTGGCGGGCGGGGCGGTTGCGCTCGCGAGCAGCGACGATGCCGGCAGCCCTGCGTCGACGCCGGAGGAGCAGCAGGTGGTCGCGGCCGCGCTCGTCGAGACGGGTGGCGGCGAGGCGAACGCGGTCGAGCGCGACGGCGAGAAGGGCGCGACCTGGGAGGTCGAGGTCACCAAGACCGACGGGACGACGGTGGACGTGCGACTCGATGCGCAGCGGCGCGTGATCGCCGTCGACGCCGATCAGGAAGATGGCGGCAACGACCGGTAGCGGTACGACGCGGAACGGCGGGAGCAGCGAGCATCGCGATCACCCATGACCATCGACAAGGCGACGACCGGCACGGCGCGCGTGATGCTCTCGAAGGTTCCCGAAGTCACCGTCTTCTTCTGGATCATCAAGATCCTGGCGACGACGATCGGTGAAACCGCTGCCGACTACCTCGCCGACAACCTCGGCTTGGGCCTGACCGGCACGACCTGGGTCATGACGGCCGCGCTCGTCGCGGTGCTGGTCCTGCAATTCCGGTCGCCCCGGTACGTGCCGGTGGTGTATTGGCTCGTCGTCGTCGTGTTGAGCATCGTCGGCACACTCATCACCGACAACCTCACCGACAAGTACCACGTCGCCCTCGAGACCACGACGGTCGCGTTCGCCGTATGCCTCGCGTTGACGTTCGCGTCGTGGTACCGCGTCGAGCGGACCTTGTCGATCCACAGCATCGACACGCCGCGGCGGGAGGCGTTCTACTGGCTCGCGATCCTGTTCACGTTCGCGCTGGGCACCGCATCGGGCGACCTCATCGCCGAGCGCTTCGACGTGGGCTACTGGAAGTCGGCGCTGCTGTTCGGAGCATGCATCGCCCTGATCACCGCCGCGTGGCGCTACCTCGGGCTGAACCCGATCCTCGCCTTCTGGCTCGCCTACATCCTCACCCGTCCGCTCGGCGCGTCGATCGGCGACTTCCTCTCGCAGCCGAAGGCCGATGGCGGCCTCGCGCTCGGCACGACGACGACCAGCGTCATCTTCCTCGCCGCCATTGTCCTCGTCGTCGCGTACCTGACCAGGACCAAGCGGGACCAGCCGCCCGCGATCATCGAGTCCGACGCCGGCGCAGCAGCGCGCGGCAGCGAGCGCTGAGTCGCGTGGTGCCGACGACCTAGCGGGAGCGGCCGAACAGGAGGAAGCGTCGCCGCGGCTTGGTCGGCGTGACTGCGATCTCGGGCATGTCGGTGAGGCCCGAGCCGTTGACCGCAGCCGCCGTGCCGTTGCTCGACGCCACACCGTTGGCCTTGCCGTTCACCGGCGCGGGTTCGACAGCAGGGCCGCTCGAACCGTTCACGCCGTTCGACCCGGCGCTGCCGGCGGGCGGTTCGGGACGCCAGCGGACGGTCGGCGCGCTCGTGGACGGCTCGTCACGACCGCGCCGCGGTGACGGGGCCGGCTTCACCCTCGCGGCCGCAACCCTGGCCGCTGGAGCTGGAGCTGGAGCTGGAGCTGGAGCGGGAGCGGGAGCGGGAGCGGGAGCCGCGGCCGGCGGTGCCGGCGCGGGCGGGTCTGGCGAGGCGTCCGCCGCCGACGCGTCGCCCGTGGGATCGAGGGCCGGCGCAGCGGGAGGTGCGGAGGCAGCGGCGGCGAGTGCATCCGACTCGCTCCGCGCGCGCTCGAGTGCAGCCGCGGCACGCGCGTCGGCGACGAGCCGGGCGGCTTCGTCGCGCGCGCTGTCCCGTGTCGCCTCTGCTTCCGCAGCGGCGGTCAATGCGAGGTCCGCCGCTTCGCGTCGCGCGTCGGTGAGGATCGACGCGGCCTCGGCGCGCGCGTGGTCGAGCACGTCGCTGCGCTCGGTCTCGACGCGCGCACGCGTCGCGGCGCTCTCGGCGATTGCTTCGGCGCGCGTCGCCTCGAGCAGCGCCTGACGTTCGTGATCCAGTTGTTGCACGAAGGTCGCGACCTCGGAGGTGGCGGCGCTCCGGATGCGCGCCGCGTCAGCGAGCGCGTCATCGACCATGCGCGTGCGCTCGCTGCCTGCTTCCGCGAGGATGCGCTCGCGTTCGGCGCGCGCGTCGTCGCGGATGCGGTGCGCGTCGGCGTCGGCGTCGCGCAACACGCTCGCCGCACGCGCCTCGGCTTCGGCGACGGTGGCCCGCCCCTCAGCGTCGGCCGCGGCCCGGACGTCGTTCCGCAGCAGCGCGCACTCGGCCTGCGTGGCGATCACCGCCTGCTCGTGGAGCTCGGCGGCCTGGGTGCGGGCGGCGAGCAGCTCGAGCTTGGCATCGGCGCGCGCGCGGCGCAGCGTGCGAACGGCCTTGCGGTGGAGTCGTTTCACCGCCTTGCGGTCGGTGCCCCGCTTCCCTGTGCGCTTCTTGCTCATTCGAACCCGGTGCTCCCGGTCGACGGTGGCAGTCCGCAACAGCGTACGGAGTCGTCCCGCCCGGCGCGTGCATGGGTCGGTCCCGAGGTCCGGGCCCGAGGCCGTGGCGAGGCCGGTCCCGCGTAGGCTCCCGGGCCGTGACGGCACCGCTCGTGAGCGCTCGGCTGGCCCTGCTCGCCGCCTGCCTGCTCGCAGGCTCGGTGGCATCCACTGTGCTGGGGTCGAGCGCACTCGTCGCGGAGGCGGCCACGACCGAGCCCGGCGGCGGTTCCGCCACGACGACGACCACCGCGCCCCCGATCCCGGAGCCACCCGCGCCGGCGCGGCCTGGGGGCTCGGTCGGATGGTCGCCCGTCGGACGCTCGGTGCTCGGACGGCCCGTCCTCTACACGGGCGGCACCGGCGGCGCGTTCGTGGCCTGGATGGATCCCACCCTGGTGCGACCGGTCGTGGTGCCGGGCACCGGCGATCCCGGTGGTCCGTGGGGATGGGGTGGTCAGGTCGCGCCCGAGAGCCGGCCGTTCCTCGTGGCGTCGTTCAACGGCGGCTTCCAGTGGCAGGACTTCAACGGCGGCGTGCTCGCGTTCGGCCGCGGCTTCCGCGATCTGGTCCCCGGCGTCGCGTCGTTGATCGTCTACGGCGACGGTTCGTTCACGGTCGGGCAGTGGGGACGCGACACCGATCCCGCGAAGCCGGTGGCCGCGGTGCGTCAGAACCTGCAGCTGCTCGTCGACAACGGCGCGCCGACCGCGGCGGCCGCCAACCCGGCGGCGTGGGGCGCGTCGGTCGCCGGTGTCGCGACGATGCGGTCCGCGGTGGGCGTCGACGCGAACGGCGCGTTGCTGTGGGCCGGTGGACGACTCGCGCCCGCCGATCTCGCCAACGCGATGCTCGCGAGCGGCGCGGTGCGCGCGATGCAGATGGACATCAACCCCGACTGGGTGAACTTCAACCAGTACGACGTCGGCGCCGACGGCTCGGCGGTCGGCAACGGTGTGTTCGGTGCGACGGGTCCGAACCGGTATCTCGCTCCGAGCAACCGTGACTTCGTCGCGGTGTTGGTGCGCGGCACCGTGCAGCCAGGCGCGACCGCGCCCGCCGGCGTCGCGCCCCTCACCGGACAGGTGAAGCTCAAGTAGTTGGAGCCTGCGGCGGGATCGGCTCGGGCAGCACCCCGGTCAGCCACGCCGCCGCGGCCAGCAGCTCGGCGTCGTGTCCGGGTCGGCCGACGAGCTGCACGCCGATCGGGAGCCCGGTTGCACCGGTGAGCCCGGGCACCGACACCGTGGGGTGGCCGAGGAGGGTCCAGAGGCGCGCGCACCGTGGATCGCCCGTGTTGTCGAGTCCAGCGGGGGCTTCGCCGAGCGCAGCGAGTGTGAGCAACACCTCGCGGTCGCCGAACAGCTCGTCGACGTCCGCGCGCGCGGCCGCGGCGCGGTCGAGCACCTCGCGGCGGCGCGCAGGGTCGATGGTCGTTCCCTCGTCGATGATCGACCGCAGCACGTCGGACAGCGCGTCGGCGTGCTCGCGGTGCTCCCACTCGAACGACCGCGCCATCTCGAACGCCATCACCGTCGGATGCGCGGCGGCGAGGCCACGGTGCGACGGCGGCAGCGAACGCGTCCGCACGTCCGCGCCGCCGTCGGCGGCGAGTTGCGCGGCCGTCTCGACGACCGCGCGGGCGTCGTCGGTCGCGTCGTCCCACTCCTCGGCGCGCAGCAGACCGATGCGCGGCGGCGTGGTGCGCGCGGGTGCCGGTGCGCGGTCAGCAGGCTCGGTCAGCACCGTCCGCACCCGGTCCAGAGTCGCGACGTCGCGCGCGAACCACCCCACGGTGTCGAGTGACGGCGCCAATTGCTTCATGCCCGCGGTCGGCACGGTGCCGAACGTCGGCTTGTAGCCGAGCACGCCGCAGAAGCTCGCCGGACGGATGACCGATCCCGCG
>DASUMF010000427.1:0-4898 GCA_036277835.1 Acidimicrobiia bacterium | reverse complement strand
CCTTGATTCCTCAGCGAGTTGCTCAGCGCGGTTCGCGCTCGGCGGCCGCCAGCGACTCGCGGAGCGACTGGTACACGGCTTCGGGCGTGAGCACGCCCACGAAGCGGTCGTCGTCGATCACCGCCACCCAGCCGCGGTCGGTGAGCAACGTCATGGCCAGCGCGTCCTGGAGCGGCGCGTCGACCGGCACCCAGGCCTCGATGCGCTGCAGGTGCTCCTTGGCGAGCCCCTCGCCGGTGGCGGCGTCGTCGTGCACGGAGCCGAGCAGCGAGCCCTCGGCGCTGACCACCGCGACCCAGGTCATGCCTGAACGCGCGATCGCGGCCCTGGCGTCGGCGAGCGTGGCCTCCGGCTGCACCGTGGGCGGGTGCTCGAGGAACGCGAGGTCGATCGGCGTGACCCGGAGGCGCTTCAGCCCGCGGTCGGCGCCGACGAAGTCGGCGACCATGGGCGACGCCGGACGGCCGAGCACCTCGGCCGGCGTGTCGAACTGCTCGAGCACCCCGCCGACGTCGAGGATCGCGATGCGGTCGCCCATCTTCACGGCCTCCTCGATGTCGTGGGTCACGAACACGACCGTCTTGCGCACGGCCGCCTGGAGGCGCAGGAACTCGTCCTGCAGGCGGACGCGGGTGACGGGGTCGATCGCGCCGAACGGCTCGTCCATCAGCAGGACGGGTGGATCCGCGGCGAGCGCGCGTGCGACGCCGACGCGTTGGCGCTGCCCGCCGGAGAGCTGCGCGGGGTAGCGGTCGCGGTACTCGCCCGGGTCGAGGCCGACGAGGTCGAGCAGTTCGTCGACGCGCGGCGCGATGCGTGCCTTCGGCCAGCCGAGCAGCCGAGGCACGGTTGCGACGTTGACCCCGATCGTCTGGTGGGGGAACAGCCCGACGTTCTGGATCACGAACCCGATGCGGCGACGCAGCACGACGGGATCGCCGTGGGTGACGTCGTCGCCGTCGAGGAAGATCCGCCCAGACGTGGGCTCGATCAACCGGTTGATCATCTTCAACGTCGTGGTCTTGCCGCAGCCGGACGGGCCCACGAGCACGCAGATCTCGCCGTCGGCGATGTCGAGCGACAGGCCGTGGACTGCGACCGTGCCGTCGGGAAACTCCTTGCGCACCGCGTCGAGGCGGATCATGGCGTCGAGCGTCGCGGCGATCCCGCGAACGTACCGCGGCGTTAGGCTCATGGTGTGCTCGCCGAGGACATCGGCCCCAAGTGGCTCGACTGGCCCTGGGTCACCGACCACCTCGACGAGATCCGCAGCCGCCTGGTCGAGCACGTGGAGCTGACCTTCTACGCGGTGGGCATCGGGCTGCTGATCGCGCTGCCGCTCGCGGTGCTCTGCATCCGCCACCGCCGCGTGTACGGCCCGACGATCGCGATCACCGGCGTGCTCTACACCATCCCCGCGCTCGCGCTGTTCGCGCTCCTGGCGCCCGTCTTCGGCCTGCTGTCGCGGTGGACGGCCATCGTTCCCCTCGCGCTCTACACGCTGCTGATCCTGGTGCGGAACACCGTGACCGGGTTCGAGTCCGTGCCGCCCGAGGTGAAGGAGGCCGCGGCGGGCATGGGGTACTCGCGGTCGCGTCAGCTGTGGCGTGTCGAGCTCCCGCTGGCACTGCCCACGATCGTGGTGGGCATCCGCATCGCCATCGTCACGACCATCGGTCTCGTGACGGTGACCGCGCTGATCGGCCAGGGCGGCCTGGGATCGCTCATCCTCGACGGCTTCAACCGCGACTTCCGCACGCCGCTCACCGTCGGGATCGTGCTCTCGCTCGCGCTCGCGGTGATCGTCGACGTGTTGCTCGTCGTGGCGGTCTGGCTGGCGACGCCCTGGCGTCGCGCGAACCGCGGGTCGCGACGCAGGCCCGCCGCCCCCGCCGAGATCGACGCGCCCGCGCCTGCGTCCGATGTGATCGCCGAGGTCGGCTGACGTGGGCTCGTTCCTCGGGCAGGTGTTCGACTTCTTCGGCAACGGCGACAACTGGCAAGGCGACGAGGGCATCCCCACGCTGTTGCGCCAGCACCTGCAGCTCACGGTCGTGTCGGTGCTCGCGGCGGTGGTGATCGCGGTGCCGATCGGCGTGGTGCTCGGCCACGTCCGGCGCGGGGGTGCGCTGGCGATCAACGTCGCCAACATCGGTCGTGCCCTCCCGGCGCTCGCGCTCCTCATCCTGGCGGTGCAGTGGGTGGGCATCGGCGACCCGACCGGAGTGTTCGCGCCCGTCGTCTCGTATCCGGCTTTCATCGCGATGTTCGCGCTCGCCATCCCTCCGATCCTCGCCAACACGTACGTCGGTGTGGCCGGCGTCGACGACGACGCGCGCGAGGCCGCGCGCGGCATGGGCATGAACGGCCGTCAGATGCTGCGGCGTGTCGAGCTGCCGATCGCGGTGCCGCTGATCATGGCCGGTGTCCGCACCGCCGCGGTGGCCGTGATCGCGACGGCGACCCTCGCCGCATATGTCGATGCCGGCGGGCTCGGCCGCTACATCGTCGACGGGTTCCGGGTGCAGGACAACGTGAAGGTGTTCGTGGGCGGCCTGCTCGTCGCGCTCCTGGCCATCGCGGTGGAATTGGTGCTCGCCGGTGCGCAGCGCGGCGTGACGTCGCCGGGGCTCCGTCGCCGCGACCACTGAAACCCGACCCGACGACTACGGTTTCACTCCTCGACGTTGGGGGGATGCTCCCTCCCGATCCGCGCTGCTTGCCCGAAACGAGGGAGTTCGATGACGCTCAACCGTCCCCACGCCGCCGCCCGCCCGTTCCGGGTCGTCGCCGTGGTCACCACACTCGTGC
Organism: Acidimicrobiia bacterium; assembly: GCA_036277835.1. Taxonomy (GTDB): domain Bacteria; phylum Actinomycetota; class Acidimicrobiia; order IMCC26256; family DASPTH01; genus DASUMF01. The sequence continues at coordinate 2,087 of DASUMF010000427.1, read as the reverse complement.
TCACGCTCGCCGCGCTGGCGACCGGTGCCGGCGCCGGCACCAACGAATCGCTCACCGTCGGGTCCAAGGACTTCGCCGGCGCGCAGGCGCTGTCGCAGGCGTACGGCCAGGCGCTCGACGCCGCCAAGTTCGACGTGAGCTTCCAGGACGACATCGGCGCGACCGAGGTGGTCTACCCGGCGCTCCTCGACGGTGACCTCGATGCCTACGCCGACTACCAGGGCACCCTGCTCACCTACCTGGGCGGCGAGCCGACCGGCGACTCCGCCGAGACGTACAAGGCGCTCGTCGCGAAGCTCAAGGGCACCGGCATCGTGGCGTCGAAGCCGGCGCCGGCGGTCGACGTGAACGGCTTCTACGTCACCAACGCCACGGCCAAGAAGTACAAGCTCAAGACGCTCTCGGACCTCGCCGAGGTGTCCGACAAGCTGAGCTTCGGTGGGCCGCCCGAGTGCCAGGACCGGCCGTTGTGCCTCGGCGACACGGCGCAGCAGCTCTACGGCTTCGACTTCTCCGACGTCAAGAAGCTCGACGTCGGCGGCCCGATCACCGCGCAGGCGCTCGAGGACGGCGACATCGACGTCGGCCTCCTCTTCACCGGCAGCAGCGTGATCCCGAAGGGCACCGTGCTCCTGGCCGACGACAAGGGCCTGCAGCCGGCCGACAACCCGGTGCTGCTGGTGCGCAAGGACAAGGCGACGCCCGCGCTGATGAAGGTGGCCAACGCGGTCTCGGCGAAGCTCACGACCGGCGCGTACAACAAGATGTCGCTCGCGATCAGCGAGGACAAGGACGACCCGTCGGACGCAGCAGCCGCGTTCCTGAAGAGCGCCAAGTTGGACTGACTCGATTCTCGCCCGTTCTCAGTGCGCCCTACGATGACGTCGTGCCCGGACAGGACCCTCATCATGCGGCGGCGGAACGTCTGCGTGCCGCCGACCAGCGCTACACGCAGAGCCGCGAGGCGCTGATCGAGGTCCTGGCCGGCGCCGACGCGCCGCTCACCGTCGACGAGATCGTCGGTCGCGACAGCGCGCTCGCGCTGTCGACCGCGTATCGCAACCTCGTGGTGTTCGAAGAGTGCGGAGTGGTGCATCGGATCGTCACCGCCGACGAGCACGCGCGGTACGAGCTCGACGAGGTCCTCACCGATCGCCACCACCACCATCTCGTGTGCTCACGCTGCGGGATCGTGCGCGACTTCACCGTGCCGGACACGTTGGAGGAGGAGCTCGATCGCGTGTTGCGTCGCGCTGCTCGCACCAACGGCTTCGACGCCGACCACCATCGCCTCGACCTCATCGGCCGCTGCGCGACCTGTCGCTGATCTGGCGGGTCGCGACCTGGCTGCTGATCAAGTGCAGTCGAGTGCGACCCGGAGCTTGGCGAGGTTCGCGTCCATCACCGACACGTAGTCGTCGTGGGCCCGTCGTTGCGCGGGGGTGAGCGTCTCGATCGGGCTCAACACCTCCGTCTTCACGCCGCCGGCCTCCCGGGCGAGCGTGCGCGCGATGCGCGGCGACACCAGATCCTCCGTGAACACCGTCGTGATCCCACGTGCACGCACGAGATCGGCCAGCTGGCCGAGACGGCGCGCGTCGGGCTCGGCGTCGGGCGCCAGCCCCGCCACGCCGAACTGATGCAGCCCGTACCGGCTCGCGAGATGTCCGAACGCCTCGTGGCTGGTGACGATCGTGTCGTGCCCGCAGTCGGCCAGGCCGTCGCGGTAGCGGGTGTCGAGGGCAGTGAGCTTCGCGGTCACGGCGGCCGCGCGGCGGTCGAAGTCGGCCCGGTGGCGGGGGTCGGCGCGCCCGAGCGCGGTCGCGACCGTGTCGACGATGCGGATCATCAGCGCCGGGTCGAGCCACACGTGTGGATCGTGCGCGTCGCCGCGCTTCCCGAGGTGGTCGACGAGGACGACGGTCGGGTCGTCGCGCGTCTTGGCGGCCGCCTCGACTGCGGGTTGGAACCCACCACCCAGCACGAACGCGACCGCGGCGTCGTCGATGGCGTCACGTTGATCGGTGCTGAGCTCGAGATCGTGCGGCTCGGCGCCTGACGGCGTGAGGTTCTCGACGCTCACGTGT
>DASUMF010000426.1:0-3153 GCA_036277835.1 Acidimicrobiia bacterium | reverse complement strand
GGCGCGCGTGACCAGCGCGGCCGCACGTACGACAATGCCCGGCGTGCAGAACCCGCACTGCGCGCCGCCGGTCGCGCACAAGCCGTCGACCAACGCACTCCGGAGGGCAGGTTCGAGGCCCTCGACGGTGGTCACCGCCCTGCCGACGACCCGCGTCACGGGCGTGACGCACGCGACGCGTGGCTCGCCGTCGACGAGCACCGTGCAGCACCCGCACTGGCCTTGTGGCGCGCACCCGTCCTTGACCGACACGAGTCCGAGCCGCTCACGCAGGACCGAGAGCAACGACTCGCCGGCAACGACGTCGACATCCACGTCGTCGCCGTTGCACACGAACATCGCCCGATGACCACTCTCGACCACGACGAGGCAGGATAGGGGGATGCCCCCCGAGCCCCGTCTCGAGCATCACGACCACGCGCGCGCCATGTCGCGACGCGAGCTGCTGCGAGCCGGTGGCGTGGCCGGCCTCGCGGTCGCGGCCACGGCGCTGCTCGGTGCCGACGCGCTCCCCGCGTTCGCTGCCGGCGCCGGCCAGACCGCCGCGATCCCCTTCTCGTCGGATCTCTACGCGTCGCCGCTGCCGCAGCGCTTCTCGCTGATCCTGCAGCGCGGGACGTCGGACGGGATCAAGTACGTGAGCGGTCCGCCGGTGAAGGTGCGCTTCAAGCCACCGGGTGGGGCGTGGCAGCCGTACACGAAGCTCCGGCTCGACACCGAGGGCCTGCCGAAGGGGCGCGGCGTCTACCGGACCGACCTCGTGTTCGACCAGCCCGGCAACTGGAAGGGCCAAGCGGCGTTCGGTGGCAGTGCCACGGGGTTCACGATGAGCCTCCCCCAGACCGCGGTCGCGCCGGTACCAGGCCAGGCCGCGCCCCGCGCCGCATCACCGACGACCGCCGACGCGCTCGGTGTGAACCCGATCTGCACGCGCACGCCAGCGTGCCCGTTGCACACGGTGTCGTTGTCGGACGTGATCGGCGCCGGCAAGCCCGTCGCGGTGATGTTCGCAACGCCCGCACTGTGCCAGTCGGCCTACTGCGGTCCGGTGCTCGACGAGCTGCTGGCGATCATGGGCCCGTACGCCGACCGCGTCACCTTCGTGCACGTCGACATCTACAAGAGCCTCACCGACACGACCCTCTCGCCGACGGTGAAGGCCTGGAACCTGCCGAGCGAGCCGTGGCTCTACGGGATCGACGGCGCCGGCACCATCACGGCGCGACTCGACACCGCGTTCGGGAAGACCGAGATGGTGGCCCTGCTCGACGGCCTGGTGGCCTGACGACGCTCAGCTGAAGGACTGGCCGCAGCCGCAGCTGCGCGTGGCGTTCGGGTTGTTGATGGCGAACCCGGCGCCCTGGAGCCCGTCGTTGAAGTCGAGCGACGCGCCGCCGAGGTGGGGGGCGCTGGCCGGGTCGATCACGACCGTGACCCCGCCGTACTCCGAGCGCACGTCGTCGGCGGCGACGTCGGTGTCGAAGAACATCTCGTAGCTCAGACCCGAGCAGCCGCCGGGCCGGACCGCCACCCGCAGCACGAGCTCCGGGTTGCCCTCCGCCTCGATGAGGCTCTTGACCTTGTCGGCCGCCGCGTCACTGATGGTGAAGACGGTGCTGGCGTCCTGGACACTGAACATCTCGGCGCTCCCTGGGGCTAACGGTCCTGGTCAGGATACCCGACCCCGACCACCACGTGACATGGCTCGGGGTCGTACAACGTCGCGAACTCCTCGACCCTTCCCCCGCCGACGGAATCGACGACGCCTTCGCAGAGGCCCCGGTGGAGGTTGCAGACCAGCTCCGGATACGCCTCGGCCAGCTCACGGAAGGGGCAGTGCAGGAATTCGATCCGCGTGCTGCCCTCGTGCGCGCCGTCGGCCGCTTCGCTCGCAGGTTCGAAGCCGAGCTGCGCGAGCTCGCCCTCCAGCGCGCCGAGGCAGCTGCTCGATCGGGTGCGCTTCCCGGCTTCGGTGCCCCACACGCGGCCCGTCTCGGTCGCGTCGGCGGCGTCGGCGCCGATGCGCTCCGCGAGGGCGGCCAGGAGGCCGGAGAGCAAGGCGTGTGCAGGTGGGTCGAAGCCGAGCGACGGAGCACCCGCGGCGAGGAAGTAGAGGTGCTGGGGGCGACCGACGGTGCCGCGGTGCACCGCCTCGGCATCGACGAGCCCGGCCTCCCGGAGGCGCTCGAGGTGGAGCCGCACCGTGTTCGCGTGGATCCCGAGCGCCTCGGCGAGGTCCTGGGCGGAGAGCGCAGCGGTCGAGCGGGCGAGCTCCTGGTACATCGCGTACCGGGTCTCGTCACCCAGTGCCTTCAGCACCGCGAGCTGATCCATCGATGCCATCGCCGGTTGACGGTAGCGCCCGAGCGGCATATTTTCAAGGTCTAGGCTGTTTTTATCGCCGACAGCCGACCTGCCGACAGCCGACCTGAAGGCATGATGAGCGAACCGATCGAGACCCCCAGCCCCGACGACCCCGGCGCCCCCGTGCACCAGCCCCTCGCGGGGCCGCCGCCGTCGCCCGACGACGTGCGCCAGATGCTGCGCGGGGTGATCGATCCGGAGCTGCACGCCAGCATCGTCGATCTCGGGATGGTCGACGACGTGCGGGTGGTCCCCGACGGATCGGTCACGGTCAAGGTCGCGCTCACCACCGCCGGTTGCCCGTTGCGGGCCCAGATCAAGCGCGACGTGGAGTCGAAGGTACGGGGCCTCGCCGGGGTCACCGACGTGAAGGTCGAGTACGGCGAGATGACGCCGGAGCAGAAGACCGCTGCGATGCAGCGCGCGCGGTGGAACGCCCGGGAGAACGCCGCGCCCACCGAGGTGCCGTCGACCGCCCGGGTGCTCGCGGTCGCGAGCGGCAAGGGCGGCGTGGGCAAGTCGTCGGTCACGGTCAACCTCGCTGCCGCGTTGGCGAGCCGCGGGCTCACCGTCGGCGTGCTCGACGCCGACATCTGGGGCTTCAGCGTGCCGCGCATGCTCGGCGTCGACGGTCGCCTCGGCGGCAGCGACGGCAAGATCGCACCGCACCTCGTGCGCGTCCCCGGTCGCGACGGCGGCCCCAACGGCGCGCTGAAGATCGTGTCGATGGGCTTCCTCGTCGACGACGAGGGCACCGCGCTCATGTGGCGCGGCCTCGTGCTCACGAAG
>DASUMF010000425.1:0-3381 GCA_036277835.1 Acidimicrobiia bacterium | reverse complement strand
AGGTCGAAGGCTTCGGCCCCCGGCCCCAGGAGCTCGGGCAGCATCGCGGCGGCCGTCGCCACCTTCTGCGCGCGGTAGTCGTCGGACTGCACGATGCGCGCGTAGACGCCGAACGAGACGTTGTTCACGAATGTCCGCCCGTTGACGCTGGCGAGGTCGATGGTGCGCTCGTAGCCGTCGGCGAACGCGTCGAGCGAGCCGACCACGTCGTCGCGGTCGACGCCCAGATCGAGGGCCAGGTGGTTGCGGGTGCCCGCCGGGATGCACACGAAGGGCACGTCGTGCTCGGCCGCGATTCCCGCGACGAGCGCCTGCGAACCGTCGCCGCCCGCCATCCCGATGACATCCGCACCCGAGGCGATCGCGTCGCGCGCCAGGGTCTCGAGGTCGTCGCCTGGTTGCAGCACGACGCCGCGGATACCCCGTTGCGCGGCGTGGGTCACCAGGTCGTGCTGCTCGACCTTCCCGCCGCCCGAGCGCGGATTCATCAGCAACACCGCGCGCTGGGCCGGCGGCACCATGGTGCCGGGTGGGCGCGCGTCGCGCAGCCCGATGCGGTCGATGCGCAGCGCGTGGTGTGCGCTCGCGGTCGCGAGGAGCCAGGCCGCCACGACGACGAGCACGTCGAGCACGGCCGAGTGCATCACCAGCACCGCGATCGCGCCCACGACGAGCGCCATCGCCACGATCAAGGCCCCCCACCGACGGGTGCCGGTGCGCGTCGCGGCGATCCATGCCACCGCAGTGGCGAGCACCACGGTGACCCAGGCGCCGAGCAGGGCCACGAGATCGTCCGAGAGCAGGAGCACCGCGAGGACGAGCGTCGCGACGTACCCGATCAGCGCGGCGATCGCCGCCCAACGCCGACCCCGGTCGCCCATCATCGACTTCATTCTCACAGCATTCGCTTCTTCACGAGGTCGTTCGTCGCGAACCATCCCGGGATCGCGGGCAGGTAGCTCACCGCGAGCTGGTGGGCGATCACCGCGGCCGACGCCGCCGGTGCCGCGACACCCAGCGCCGTGAGCAGCCCGCTGATGCCGACCGCCGACACCGCGGTGCCACCCCCGGGGAAGGGAACCAACGAGGCGATGAGCGTGATGCCGATGTTGATGGCCACCAACGTCCAGAAGTTCACCGACTCGCCGAACGCGGCCAGGCAGGCGAGCAGCGACGCGGCGTACAAGCACTGCGCGCTCACGTTGCCGACGAGGAGCAGCATGATCCGGAACGGGCTCGCGAGCGCGGTCCACATCGACCGCGCCGCGCGCAGGAAGCGGGGCACGACCGCGTGGCGCAGTCGCTGCACGCTGAACACGACCGCGGCGGCCACGCCGATGAGGAACACCGCCCCGAGGACGACCACCACGATCTGCTCGGTGTCGATGCGGCCGAAGTTGATGGAGTCGGGGCTGAGCCAGAGCGCGATGACGAACAGCCCCGCCTGCACGACCAGCTCGGTGACGGTGCTGAGCACGCCACCGATCGCGACCGCCGAGGAGAGGTCGAGCCCGTTCTTCTGCAGGAACCGAACCTGGATCGCGGTGTCGGCCGCCACGGGTACCGCGAGGTTGGAGAACGACATCGACGACTGCAGCTCGATGGTCGGCCAGAGGGCGAGCCGCACGGGCACCGTGCCGAGGAACGCGACCGCGAAGGCCACGTCGGTGCCGATGCCGAGCACGAAGGCGAGCGCGACGTACCACCAGTTCGCGTCGCGGATCGACTCCCAGAACTCCACCGGATCGCCGACGCGGCTGAGCAGGATCGTGACGGCAACCAGTGCACCGACCGCCATCAGCAGCTGGCGGGGGTTCACGCGGTAGCGCTCGCGCAGAACGGGCGGCTCGGCGCCGGCCGCCGCCGCCGCCCGGTCGCGCAGCGCCTCGAAGGCATCGCCGTCGCGCTCGTCGAACACGTCGCGCGTCACCCAGGCCAGCGCCGTCGGCTGCAGCATGGGCAGCGCACTCACGAGACGGTCGGCCCCCACGTGCTCGAGTGCGGCGTCGACGGCCGCGTCGTCACCCGCGGCCGCGGCGCCGGCGGCGAGGAGTTGCGCGACGTCGTAGTCGCGTTGGCGGTCGCCGGCGTCGGCCGTCGCCCGCTCCCAGCCCACGACGGTCACCTCGTCGTCGTGCACCACCAGATGATCGGCGTCGAGGCGCCCGTGCGCCAGACCGGCGTCGTGGATCATCACCAGCTGACGCCACGCGTCGTCGAGCACCGTGGTCCTGCACGGCTCGCCATCGAGGGTGGCGAACGGCGACCCGTCGACCTCGTCGGTCACGAGGAGCGCGACGGCCCCCGATTGGCCGGCACGCACGACCCGCGGGACGCGGGCACCGGCGTCGGCCGCGTGCCCCATCGTCGTCGCCTCGTATTCCACCTGACGTCGTCGGGTCGGGAAGAGCACGGGGGGTGCGTCGCGGTACGCGACCCATCGCCACATGCGCGACAGGAACTGCGCATCGGCTTCGTCGCGGCCGAGGGCGACGACGCGCAACGGGCCATCGGGCGTCGAGGCGACGAACATGGCCCTGCCCACCGGCTGCTGCGTCGCGGGGTGCACCGCCGAGGCGCCCACGCCGAGTCGCTGCAGGGCCTCGCCGACCTGCGCGGCGGTGGGCCGTCGGGCCGGCGTGCCGAACGCGAGGTGCACGGCGGCGGCCGAGCCCCACCCGACGACGAACGCGGCCAGCACGTCGAGCGGGAGCGCCCGTCCGAGGTACATGGCGGCCAGGCCGAGCAGCACCACCAGCACCTGCCCGACCCGACGGGTGGGTCGGGCCAGATACGGCGAGGCGACCGTCACCACGGCCACCGCGACGCCGACGCGCACCAGAGGGAAGCGGGGCGCGTCGGTGAGGTCGAAGGTCAGGGTGAACGCGTGGCCCAGATCGGTCTGGCGCACGACGAACGCGAGCAGCCTGCCCACCGTCCACGCCACGAGCGCCGCCAGCGCGAGGTCCCGGGCGAGGCGCCACCGGCGGAGGAACACGAGCGCGGTGACGACGATGCCGACCGCCCAGAGCGACAGGAGGTCGTAGAAGAACAGCACCACTCGTTCGGCGCCGTCGGGGAGGTCGCGGAGCCAGTCGGCCAGGTCGCGCTCGACCGAGGTGGGGTGGAAGGCGTGCACGCTGGCGGCGGCGAGCACCACGACCGCGACGACCACGCGGACGGCGTCGCCCGGCCGCCGGCGGGCCACCCCGTCGGGCACCCGCGACACGACTCGAGCGCGGAAGCTCTGGAGGCTGTCCATCCCGAGCGAAACGTAGCCGTACCACCGGACGAGGTCCGCCTCCTCCCCTGCCGCTTCCCGCCACAACGATCGCTCGAGCGATGTTCATCGAACGTCAACAACCCCGTAACCGCCGCGAT
>DASUMF010000424.1:0-2374 GCA_036277835.1 Acidimicrobiia bacterium | reverse complement strand
AGGTCGAACACGTTCCCGTTGCGCACCAGCGCGGCGGCGGCGACGACCCGATCGGGAGTGATCAGGTTGGTGGCGCCGCGCTCGTCGTCGGCGCCCCATCGACCCCAGTTCGAGAGCCGCTTCCCGAGCGCGCGCACGTCGTCCGGGCTGCCGCCCACACCACTTCGCTCGTCGTCGTCCACGCCGCGGACCCTAACGCGCAACGTCGCGGATGCGACGGGGGCGGGCTCGATCAGTGGGCGCGGCCCGAACGCTCGTCGAGCGCCTTCGAGATCATCTCGTGCACCGACGGCGAACGCGACTCGAGGAACACGAAGTCGGCGCCGAACATCGCGAACACGGTCATCGGCGTGAGGGCGGTGACGGTCGCGGTGCGTCGGAACGTCTCGAGCACCGCGGCCTCGCCGAAGAAGTCGCCGGGGCCGAGCTCGGCGACCACCTCGCCACCGCGCGACACCTGGGCGGTCCCCGACTCGATGATGAAGATGAAGTAGCCCGCGCCGCCTTCGTTGCTCAGGTGCTCACCGGCGCTCACGGTGCGCGCTTCGAGGTGGTCCGCCGCGTCGGCGCGCTCCTCGTCGGACAACCCCGCGAAGAGCGGCACCGTGGCGAGACGTGACGCATCGATTGCCATGACGGTTGCTCCTCGACGTGACCGCACCCGGGGCGCTGGTCTGGGAACGGTATTCCGCGTGGCTGCACGCCTCCGCGCCGTTCAGCCGGTGTTCACGTGATGCTCGCTTCCGTGTCACCGTCCCACACGTTCCTGCGTGCCCGTTGACGGAACGCGACGGGAACTGCTCGAATGCCGCGATGCCGTATGAACTGGGCAGACGCGAACGTGGCATGGATGAACTGGGTGACGGCACGCTCGCCCGTGTCGGCGCGGCGGCTCGCGCCGAGTGGCGCGCCGACGAAGAGGAGTGGTCGGCCGCGGCGCTCGAGCAGTGGCGCCACGGCCGAACCCTCGTCGACGTCGCGCGCGAGCACCTGCACCGGGGTGACGTGATCGCGATCGACCTGCTGTCGCCTTCGCCATCGCTGCAAGGCGCGGTGATTGGGGTTGCCACCGACCTGATCGCCGTCGACGCGTTCACCGGACGCGTCGACGTGCACGTCGCCCACGACGCGCCGATCGCGTGGCGGATCGTCGAGCGTGTCGCCGACGGCGGGACGCGCGGGCTCGACCTCGACGGCTTCCGCGCTCGCTTGCTCGAGCTCGAAGCCGCGGCCACCCGCGTCGAGGTCGGGGTGGCGACGTCCGATGCACCGCAGCGCGGGCTGCTCACCGTCGGGCGTGATCACGTCGGGCTCGAGGACCGCGACGCGTCGTGGGTGATCTCCCTCAGCGCCCTTCGATGGGTGCGGCTGGCGCCCAGCGACTGACCGGCGCGTCGGGCGCGCCGGGTTCCCGCGCGTCGCAGGTGGTCCCGGGCTGCGCGGCGACCCACGCGAGCAGCTCGTCGCGGAGGAACCGCATCCCGCGCCCGCCTGCGAGCCGGTGGCACGGGATCCGTCCCTCGCGCACCATCTTGCGCAACGACTCGGCGTGCACCTGGAGCAGTTCCGCCGCGAGCGCGGTCGTGAGCACCGGCGGGAAGTCGAAGCGCTGGGGGTGCTGGTGCGTGTTCGGGAACTGGGGCTCGAGCGAGGCCACGAAGCTGCAGCGTACGCAAAGAATGTCCGGAATGCACGGGTCTTGACGGATTTCGTCGAATGGTGCATAGTTCCCGAACTGCACAGACCGGTCGGGCCGAGTCGGGCCGAAGCGACCGGTACCGGAGCGTTCCAGGGAGGGTTCGATGCCGGTCGCCACACCCGAGCGAGGAGCGGCACCGAGCGTGGCGCGCGGCGAAGCGTGGGCCGTGACCCCGGCGTCGGGCACGGCACGGCGCTGGGCCGGTCGATTCTCCTCGGGTCACCTCTTGATGGTCGCGGCGGGGCTGGTGGCGCTCGTGGTGAGCATCGCGGTGCTGCGCGACACGCCGGAGGGGGTTGCGGTGCTCGTGGCCGACGGCGAGATCCGTGCCGGCACCCGCGTCGCGCCCGACGACTTCCGCGCCGAGCGCGTCCAGGCCGGCGACCACCTCCTCCGAACGCTCGTCCGGGCGCGTGATGTGGGAGCCGTGCGAGGGCGGATCGTCGTGGCGACGATCGCCGACGGCGACCTCGTGGCGCGTTCCGCGCTCCGGACCCGTGCCGCACCCGACGGACTGCGTGCGATGAGCATCCCGATCGACGCCGCCCTGGCCGTGGCGGGTCGGCTCGCACCCGGCGACCGAGTCGACATCTTGTTCGCGGGGGCGAACGAGGCGTCGGTGATCGTGGGCGACGCTCCTGTGCTCGCGGTCGACCAGAAGGGCCAGGGCGGGAT
>DASUMF010000423.1:0-4940 GCA_036277835.1 Acidimicrobiia bacterium | reverse complement strand
GATCAGCAGATCGCCGCGCTCGGCCTGCACCTCGTGGCCGTCGATCGTGACCGTGACGACGTCGGGACCGGGCGCGACGGGGATCACGTACCGGTGGTCCGACGGCCACTGGCTCATCTGCACTCGGTCGGTGCTCACGCGACCGTCACTTCCAGCGCGCCCCGACGTTCGGTGTCGCGGGTCATGCGCTCGATGATCTCGTCACGCCAGAAGCGGTTGAGGCTCACGACGGGCGACATCGTGCTCGGGCCGAGCTGGCAGATCGTGGTCATGCCGGGCGGCCAGTCGAGCCCGGGCGCCAGGTTGTTGCCGAACCCGAGGAGCAGGTCGAGGTCCTCGGGTCGCCCGTGCCCGTTCACCATCCGGTACAGCACCTTCTCGATCCAGCCGGAGCCTTCGCGACAGGGGGTGCACTTGCCGCACGACTCGTGGGCGAAGAACTTGGCGATGCGCCACGCGATGAGCAGCGGATCGACGGTGTCGTCGTAGACCATCACCGCGCCCGAGCCCAACATCGTCTTGGCGTCGATCTCGCTCTGCACGAGGTCCATGTCGAGCGGCACGTCGAGGTGACGTTCGAGCAGCCACGGTGCGGACGCACCGCCGGGGATGAAGAACCCCAGCTGCTTGCCGTCGCGGATGCCGCCGGCGAGATCCATGATGAGATCGCGGAACGTGATGCCGAGCTCGACCTCGTAGTTGCCGGGTCGCTCCACCATGCCCGACACCGAGAAGAGGCGCGTGCCCTTCGAACGGCTCACGCCGATGCTCGAGTACCACTCGGCGCCCTTGCGCACGATGTGCGGGACGGTCGAGAGGGTCTCGACGTTGTTGACGATCGTGGGTGCCGCGTACACGCCCTGCACCGCGGGGAACGGCGGCTTGATGCGCGGCATCGCTCGCTCACCCTCGAGGCTCGACAGCAGGCCCGTCTCGTCGCCGGCGATGTAGCAACCCGCGCCGCGGTGCAGCACGATCTCGAGGTCGAAGCCGGAGTCGAGGATGTTCTCGCCCACGAACCCGCGCGCGTACGCGTCGGCGAGCGCCTGGCCGAGACGCTCGGCGCCCAGCGCGAACTCGCCGCGCAGGTACACGAAGGCGACGTGCGTCTGGATCGCGTACGACGCGATCACGATGCCCTCGATCAGCTGGTGGGGGTCACCCTCCACGAGCATGTGGTCCTTGAACGTGGACGGCTCGCCCTCGTCGCCGTTCACCGCGAGGTAGCGCGGGAACACGTCCTTCGGCAGGAACGACCACTTCTGCCCCGTGCCGAACCCGGCGCCGCCCCGACCACGGAGGCCGGAGTCCATCACCAGCTGCACGATCTCCTGCGGCTCCTTGGCGAAGACGCCACGCAACGTGTCGTAGGCGCCGTTCTCGAGCGCGGCGTCGATCGTGAAGGAGTCGTCGGGCCGATCGCGCAGGAACTTCGTGACGACCCGAGTCTCTTGCGCTGCCATCTATTCGCCCGTTCTCGGTGAGCCGGAGATGCTGCGCGGCACCCGGGCGCCGCGCGCGTACTCGTCGATGATGGTCTCCGCTGCGTCGGGCGCGACCGGCCCGTGGAACTCGTAGTTGACCTGCATCACCGGCGCGAGGTCGCACGCCGCGATGCACTCGACCTCCTCCACCGTGACGTCGGGATCGGCGGCGTAGCGGCGCTCGAGGTGCGCGAGCAGCTCGGGCCCGCGGTTGACGATGCAGCTCACGTTCGTGCACACCGACACGAGCAGCTTCCCGACGGGTTCACGCTTGAACATCGTGTAGAAGGACGCGGTGCCGAGCACGAGTGCCGGCGTCATGTCGAGCAGCTCCGCGATCTCCTCCATCGCCTCGGGCGTGACCCAGCCGTCCTGGTCCTGCGCGAGGTGCAGCAGCGGCAGGAGCGCGGAGCGCTTGTGCGGGTAGCGGGCGATGATCGCGCGCGCGGCGTCGAGGTTCGCGGGGGTGAAGGCCACTAGCGGTCGACCTCCCCCATGATCGGATCGATGCTCGAGACGATGGCCACAGCGTCGGCGAACATACCGCCGGGCACCATCGCGTCCATCGACTGGAGGTTGTAGAACGACGGCCCGCGGATGTGCATGCGCACCGGCTTCGACGTGCCGTCGGCCACGAGGTAGCAACCGATCTCGCCGCGCGGCGACTCGACCGCGACGTAGGTCTCCCCCGGCGGCACGCGGAAGCCCTCGGTGAACAGCTTGAAATGGTGGATGAGCGCCTCCATCGACTCGTCGATACGGGCGCGCGGCGGCGGGGTGACCTTGAGGTCGGGGGTGCGGTAGTCGCCGAGGGGCATGCGCTCGACGCACTGCCGCACGATCTTGACCGACTCGAGGATCTCGTAGAGGCGGATCTGGAAGCGGTCGAAGACGTCGCCGTTGGCCGTGTAGATCACGTCGAAGTCGACGTCGTCGTACGCGAGATACGGCTGCGCGCGCCGGAGATCCCATTCGAAGCCGGTGGAACGCAGGATCGGGCCGGTGGCGCCCAACGCGAGCGCCTCGTCGGTGGTGATCACGCCGACCCCGACCGTGCGCTCGCGCCAGATCGGGTTCTCGACGAGCAGCTCGGCGTACTCGGCGACGCCGCGCTCGACGAGGTCGCACACCTCGAGCGTCTCCTCGCGCCAGCCGTCGGGCAGGTCGGCCGACACGCCGCCGACGCGGATGTAGTTGTGGTTCATCCGCAGCCCGGTGATCATCTCGAGCAACCGCAGCGTGACCTCGCGCTCGCGCCAGCCGTAGATCATCATCGAGACCGCGCCGAGGTCCATGCCGTTGGTGGCCTGGAACAGCAGGTGCGACGACATGCGGTTGAGCTCCACCATCATCATGCGGATCCAGACCGCACGATCGGGCACCTCGAGGTCGAGGAGCCGCTCGGCCGCCAGCGCGTACACGAGCTCGTTCGACAACGGCGACGCGTAGTCCATCCGGGTGACGTTGGTGCCCCCCTGCACGTAGGTGAGCTCCTCGCCGGTCTTCTCCATGCCGGTGTGCAGGTAGCCGACCACCGGCTTGGCGCGGAGCACCGTCTCGCCGTCGAGCTCCATCATGATGCGCAGCACACCGTGGGTGGAGGGGTGCTGGGGCCCCATGTTGATGATCATCGTGTCGTCGATGTCGGGCCACGGCCCGCCGGTGAGCACGACCTCGCGCTCGCGCGCCTCACCCGTGAGCGGGCGCAGCAGCTGCGCGCCTTCGTCGGTCTGCGACTCCAGCCGCCGTTCCTCCTCGGGCCCGATGTCGAGTTCGCTCATCGCGGGCTCGGGTCCTCTTTGAAGGTGACGGGCACGCGCGCCGGCGCGTCGTCCTTGCGCAACGGGTGACCGACCCAGTCGTCCGGCATGAGGATGCGCGTGAGATCCGGGTGGCCGTCGAACACGATCCCGTACAGGTCGAACGTCTCGCGCTCGGCGAACGCGATGCCCGGGTAGAGCTCCGCGATGCTGGCGACGGTGGGATCGTCGACGGACACCTCGCAGATCGTGCGGATGCGCCGGTTCCGGGGGTGCGACAGGAAGTTCGCCACCAGCTCGAACCGCTCGGGGTCGACGCCCGCCGGCACCGGGCGGGCCGCGTCGACGAGATGGTCGACCGCGCACACGTCGAGGCACTGCGTGAAGCGCTCCTCGTCGCGCAGGAACGCGGCGACGTCGCGCCACGCGTCGCGTGCCACGTAGACGACCGACTGGCCGTGCGAGTCGACGAACACGGAGCCCGGGAAGCGCTCGATCACCGCGGCCGCGACCTCGTCGCCGACGGGCGCCGTGGTCAGCTCGGGATCCGCCTCGTGATTCTCTTCACGAGCTTGTGCGCTGTCGTCGTCGGGCATCGATCCGCTCGTGGTCAGCGGGCGACGACGCCGTCGCGCGCTTCGATCTGGATGCCCGCACCACCGTGCACGGTGCTCTCCCGGCGCTTCATGATCTCGCCGTCCTTGATCTGTTGGTGCAGGGTGAGGATCCCGTGCATGAGGGTCTCGGGTCCCGGCGGGCAACCGGGTACGTAGACGTCGACCGGGACGATCTGGTCGACGCCCTGCACGATCGCGTAGTTGTTGAACATCCCGCCGCTGCTCGCGCAGACGCCCATCGAGATGACCCACTTGGGCTCGACCATCTGGTCGTACACCTGGCGCAGGACCGGCGCCATCTTCTGGCTCACGCGGCCCGCCACGATCATGAGGTCGGCCTGACGCGGGCTGGCACGGAAGATCTCCATGCCGAAGCGCGAGAGGTCGTAGTGCGCGGCGCCGGTGGCCATCATCTCGATCGCGCAGCACGCGAGCCCGAACGTGGCCGGCCACACCGAGCTTCGCCGCGCCCACTTGACGAGATCCTCGAGCCGGCCGGTGAGGAAGTTGTGCTGCAGGGACTCGAGGCCCATCTCAGGCGGCCTTCCCCGGCAGCTCCTCGACGTCGTCGCGACCCCGCGAGTCGGCCGGGTCGAGGCCGCTGCGACCGGGCGCGCCCGCCGCGCGCAGGACGCCGGCACCGGCCCGCGCGAGGCCCTGCTTCATCGGCCCCCACTCGAGCGCACCGGTGGAGAGCAGGTACGCGAACGGCACGAGCAGCACCAGGAGGAACACGCCCATGAGGATCAACCCGTTGACCGAGAGCTCCCGCATCACCGTGGCAAAGGGATAGAGGAAGATGATCTCGACATCCAGGACGATGAACGCCATTGCCACCAAGTAGAACTTCACCGGGAAACGCTCGGCAGGCTCCGACTCGGGCACGATGCCGCACTCGTACGGCGCTTCCTTCGCGGACGTCGCGCGCTTCGGGCCGAGGAAGGTCGACGCGATGAAGGAGAGCGCGGCGAAGAGCGCCACCAGGATGATCATGGTGAGGATCGGGAGGTATGCGCTCACGCCTGATCCACCTCCCAATCGGCTCGGCCAACCGGCTCGGGCCACTCGGCTCCCGGTTC
>DASUMF010000422.1:0-3742 GCA_036277835.1 Acidimicrobiia bacterium | reverse complement strand
AGCGCGAAGACGGTGCCCCGTTCGACCGTGAAGTCGATGCCGTCGAGAACGGGCGTCGAGCCGAACGACTTGCGGAGCCCGCGCACGGCGATGGCGTCGACGACGGGCAGTGCGAGGTCGGTCGTCTGCGGTTGCGTGTTCATACCTGCCTCCGATCTGGGTCCTGGATCATTCCGCCGCTTCCTTGACCCGCCTGACGAGGTCGTCGTGCGGGAACTCGCCGAGATGCACGGATGCAAGGCCGTAGGCACGCGCCGCCTCGCCGGCGATCGCGAGACACACGACCTCGACCTCTTGTCGATCGCGGCGCGAGCACGACACCGCGGCGCCCGACGCGCGCGATGCCAACTTCGCCGCGTCGGCGACCTGATTGCGCAGGTACGCCGCCCAGGCCAGATCGGCCAGGTCGTGAGCGGAGAGAGGGTCGTCGTCGGGCACACCTCGAGGCTGGTGCAGCACCCTGTCGGGGGGCTTGCAAGCCGCTGACGGCCGCGCCCTACCGTGGACCACGTGGAGCTCCGAATTCTGGGGCCGTTCGAGGTGCTCGACGACGACGGCGCTCCCGTCGATGTCGGCGGCGCGCGTCCGCGCACGCTGCTCATCGACCTCGCGCTGGCCCAAGGCCACGCCGTACCCGCCGACCAGCTCCTCGAAGACATCTGGCGCGGCGAGCGGATCCCGGCCCGCAACAACCTCCAGGTGCACGTGTCGAGACTGCGCCGCGTGCTCGGCGAGGACCGCATCGCCACGCGTGGACGCGGCTACGCCCTCGACCTCCCACGAGACGCGCTCGACGCGGCTCGCTTCGACCGGCTCTCCGCGGAAGGCCGCGCCGCCCTCCACGCGGGAGACGCCGAGGGGGCCGCAACCGCGCTGCGGGACGCCCTGGCCCTGTGGCGCGGTGCCGCGCTGGTCGACTTCGCCGACGACGCCTTCGCACGGCCGGTCATCACCCGACTCGAGGAGTCGCGGGTCGCGGCGATCGAGGACCGCGTCGACGCCGACCTGCTCCTCGGCCGGCACGCGGAGCTGATCGGCGAGCTCGAAGCGCTGGTGCAGGAGCACCCGTTGCGCGAACGACTCTGGGCTCAGCTCATGACCGCGCTCTACCAGGCGGGTCGCCAGGCCGACGCACTGCGCGCCTACCAACGTGCGCGCACGTTGCTGGCGGAGCAGCTCGGCATCGAGCCCGGGCCCGCGTTGCGCAAGGTCGAGGAGGCCGTGCTCGCCCAGGATGCGGCGCTCGGGTCACCGCAGCGATCTCCGACGTCCGATGCCACACGCGCGTCGTCGACGAATCTGCCGGTGGCGACGACGGCGCTGATCGGTCGCGAGACCGAGCTCGACGCGACCGCGACCCTCGTCTGCGAGCATCGGGTCGCGACGATCGTGGGCCCCGGCGGCGTCGGCAAGACGTGCCTGGCGATCGAGATCGGCCGCCGTCTGCGGCCCCAGTTCGCTCACGGCGTGTACCTGGCCGACCTCGCGCCGGTTGGCGACGCGGCCGGCGTTGCCGCCGCGATCGCCGCTGCGCTCGACGTCGAGGTGGAGCTCGGAGCGGGTGCGGCGAACACGCTGCGTGATCGTGTGAGCGAGTTCCTCAGCGGGCGAGACATCCTGCTGCTCCTCGACAACTGCGAGCACGTCGTTGCCGAAGCGGCAGCTCTGGTCGAGCTGCTCGTCGCTCGATGCGGCGGGTTGCACGTCCTCACGACGAGCCGCGAGCCGTTGATGATCGCGGGGGAGGTGCTCTGGCCGCTTGCACCGCTCGACCTCGCCGATGCGATGTCGCTGTTCACGGAGCGCGCACGAGCGACGCTGCCGTCGTTCGAGGTGACCGACGAAGCGCGCCCGGCCGTTCGCGAACTCTGCGAACGGCTCGACTGCCTCCCGCTCGCGATCGAGCTCGCCGCCGCCCGCATGCGCGCGTTCTCGCCGGAAGACCTCCTGCAGAGGCTCGACGACCGGTTCCACCTGTTGACCGTCGGGGCCCGCACCGCGTTTCCACGTCAGCACACA
The DNA here is from genome assembly GCA_036277835.1 of Acidimicrobiia bacterium. Taxonomy (GTDB): domain Bacteria; phylum Actinomycetota; class Acidimicrobiia; order IMCC26256; family DASPTH01; genus DASUMF01. The sequence goes on along the minus strand of DASUMF010000422.1, from coordinate 1,723 downwards.
CTCCGCGCCGTCATCGACTGGAGCTACGACCTCCTGTTCGACGACGAACGCCGCTTGTTCGAGCGACTGTCCGTCTTTGCGGGACGCTTCCGAGCATCGGCAGCGGAAGCAGTCTGTGCGGACGAGACGATCAGACAGGACGACGTCGCCGAGTTGCTGGCCCGGCTGGTGGACAAGTCGTTGGTGACTGCATCGGAGACCTCGGGCGTCGTCGAGTTCCGCCTCCTGCAGACCCTCGCTCAGTACGGCCGCGAACGGCTGGAACAGTCGGGCGACTCGGCCGGGGCCCGTGCGCGCCACGCCGCGTACGTGGCGCAGGTGGTCGAGGTGCCCGACGCCGACCACGGCGTCGCGGACGGCAACTGGTACGTCAGCGTCGGTGAGATGCTCGACGACATCCGTCGTGCGATGGAGTGGGCTGTCGAGGCGGGCGATGCCGATATCGCGTGCGCGATCGCCGACGGACTCGGTTGGTTCTGGAACATGGGCGGCCGCATCGACGACGCCTGGCGATGGATCACGGCAGCGCTCTCGCTCGGGGAGACGACGCTGCCGAGCCGGCGCATCCGCGTGCTGCAGTGGGGAGGTCTCGTCGGGATCCTGCAGGACAGCGAGCGTGCGATCGCCTACGGGGCCGAGTCCGTCGAGCGTGCGCGTGTGCTGGGCGACGACTCGGTGATCGCCCTGGCGACGATGCTGCACGCTTCGGCGATCTCCGACTTCTTCCACGACACCGCGGTCGCGACGGAGCTCGCGGAGGAGTCGCGGGACGCGTTCCTGTCAGTCGGCGACGACTGGAGCCGAGCCATGGCGACCTGGGTCAGTGGCTCCATCCTCCTGGTGCACGGTGACTATGACGCCGCGCTCCCGGAGTTGCGCGACGCCGCCGCGCAGTTCGGTGAGATCGGGAACGCTTGGGGTCGTGCTCTCGCGCTGCGGCACGTCGCCGACATCACGACGGCGCGCGGCGACTACCGCGAAGCCGAACACGCACTGGAGCAGGCGGTCCTGGGTTGGCATGCGGTGGGCGCCAATGCCATGCCGCGCGGATTGACCTTGCGCCTCGCCAACGTGTACGCGCTCGAAGGCAGAGACGACGAAGCCGACGCCGTGTTCGACGACGCGATTGCCGACGCAGAGCGCCAGCGCTACGTGCCCACGCTGGCGCTGGCCTACAACTTGCGCGGTGTCGCGCTGCGGCGTCGCAACCGACTCGACGAAGCGGAGCGCCTCCACCGCGCCGCGCTCCAGCTCAGCGTCGATCGCGGGGCGACCGCCGGCCTGAGCCTGAGCCACGCCTCACTTGGCTACATCGCTGAGCTGCGACGCGACGTGACGAACGCGGCGCGGCAGCATCGGGCCAGCCTCGACGCGGCGTGTGACGCCAACGACGTTCGCGCCCAGGCGTTGGCGCTCGAAGGGCTCGCGGGGGTCGCGTCGTTGCTCGGTGACGACGAAGGCATTGGCCGGTACCTCGGTGCGGCCGAGGTGTTGCGGGAGACGGCAGGGGGCGCACTGGTGCGAGCCGAACGACACGACGTCGAGCGGGCGCTCGCTCGTGTTGACGACCAGGCAGCGATGCGAAGGGCGTTCACCGAGGGCTGCGCCGACCCCGCATCGGTGATCGCAGGTGCCCGGACCAAGGTTCGCGGGTCGTAGCAACGCACGACGTCAGCGGAGTGCAAGCGCGGCTTCAGAACCCTCACCGAGCATGGTCGAGTTC
>DASUMF010000421.1:0-6560 GCA_036277835.1 Acidimicrobiia bacterium | reverse complement strand
GCCGACTGCGCCCGAGAGCTTGCCGACAGCGATCGCCGACCGAGCGCGGACGAGCCGCTCGCGGTCGCGCCGCACTTGCATGGCCCAGAGCGCGAGCTTGGCGCCGAAGGTGGTGGGCTCGGCGTGGACGCCGTGCGTGCGCCCGGCCATCGCCACCGTGCGGTGGGCGTGGGCCTGGGCGGTGATGGACTCCTGGAGGGCGGCGGCGGCCTCGATCACCAGGTCGACGGCCTGGACCAGCACCACCGAGAGGGCGGTGTCGACGACGTCGCTGGAGGTGAGGCCGTAGTGGAGCCAGGAGCCCGCCGGGGCCCCGATGGCCTCCTGGACCACGTCGACGAAGGCGGCGACGTCGTGCTCGGTCGTGCGTTCACGCTCGTGGACGGCCTCGACGTCGAAGTCGGCTCGTTCCCGGACCCGGGCCGCGTCGGCAGCGGGCACGACCCCGAGCTTGGCCCACGCCTCCGTGGCCAGGACCTCGACCTCCAGCCAGGCCCGGAACCGGGCTTCGTCGGTGAAGAGACCGGCGATCTCAGGCAGTGAGTAGCGATCTATCAAGCGGGGGCTCCCTCCTGCCGAACACTCTACGAGCCGGACATGGCGCGAGTCGTCCCGTATCGGGTCGCGGGGCGCCACAGGCCGACCTGGGGCAAGAGCTGGAACGACGACCCGGAACACCGCCGGGTCGGACGGGAGCCGAACCGGAGGAGGTGCGCCGCGCGTGGCGAATTGCACGAAACACTGGACCGAGCATTCCGTCGCAGAGTGCGCCGAATGCGGTCAGACCTGGTGCGCACAGTGCCTCGTGCCCCCGGTGCGGGACAAGGATCCTCTGCGCTGCATCCCCTGCTCGCTCGTGCTCGCCGGCGTGCGCACCCGCCGCCGCGTGCGCTGAGGATCGTCACGTCGGATCGGCCGCGATGTCGCGGCGGTACTGCACCCCGGGCCACGTGACGAGCTCGACTGCCCCGTAGGCGCCGCGGCGTGCCCCGTCGATCGTCGAGCCGAAGGCCGTGACGGCGAGCACCCGTCCGCCCGCGGTGACGAGCTCCCCTCGCGTGCCCGCTGCCGTCCCGGCGTGGAAGACCTGCGCGTCGGAAGTCGCCTCGACCGCGGCAAGTCCCTCGATCACGTCACCGGTCCGGTAGGGCGACACCGGGTAGCCCTCGGTCGCCATCACGACCGTGACGCACGCACGGTCGGAGAACTCGAGCTCGGGCAGGTCGTCGCCACGCGCGGCTGCCATGAGCAGCTCACCGGCGTCGGTCTCCAGCCGCGGCAAGACCACCTGTGCTTCGGGGTCGCCGAAGCGCACGTTGTACTCGACGAGCTTCGGGCCGTCGGGCGTGAACATGAGCCCCGCGTAGAGCACGCCGCGGTAGTCGATGCCCAGCCCGGCCAGATGCTCGAGCGTGGGCGTCACGAACGTGCCCATGAGCTCGTCGACGCGGCCCTCCGCGATCGGCACCGGCGAGTACGCACCCATCCCGCCGGTGTTCAGGCCGGTGTCGCCGTCGCCGATCCGCTTGAAGTCCTGCGCGGGGGTGAGCGGTCGCGCGCCGTACGGGTCGCCGTTGCACACCGCGAGCAGCGACAGCTCCGGGCCGGTCATGCCCTCCTCGATGACGAGCGTGCGACCGGCATCGCCGAACGCGTCGCCCGCGAGGTACGAGCGCACCGTGTCGCGCGCGGCCGCGAGGTCTTCGGTGACGAACACGCCCTTGCCCTCGGCGAGACCGTCGGTCTTCACGACGTAGAGGCCCGGCATCGACTCGAGGAACGCGAGCGCGGCGTCTTCCTCGCCGGGGCCGAACGAGGCGTGACGCGCGGTCGGGATGCCGGCGTCGCGCGCGACGTCTTTCATCCAGGCCTTTGAGCCTTCGAGGCGCGCGCCGTCGGCACCCGGACCGAACGCCGGAATGCCCTCGGCGCGGACGGCATCCGCCACGCCGTTCACGAGCTGACGATCCGCTGCAGGCACGACGAGATCGACCGCGAGCTCCCGTGCGAGGGCTGCCACTGCCCGAGGGTCGTTCGGATCGAGCGCGTGACACGTGGCGGTGTGCGCGATCCCGGCGTTGCCCGGCGCGGCGTGCACCCCGGCGACCGACGCCGAGCGCTGCAGCGCCCACACGAGCGCGTGCTCACGGCCACCGGACCCGACGACGAGGACGTTCACGGGAGCGAGCGGGTCGTGCCGTGCCGATCACGCCGGCCGATCATGCCGGCGGTGTGATGATCTGCTCGCGGGCGCGGCCGACGGTGACGAACGCGAACGGCACGCCCGCGAACTCCTCCACGAAGCGCACGAAGTCGCGCGCCTTCGAGGGGAGCTCGTCGAGCGAGCGCACGTCGCCGATCTCGGTCTTCCACCCCGGGAACACCTCGAACACCGGCTTCACCTTGTGCAACACCGACTGGTGGTACGGCACGTGGTCGTAGCGCGTCCCGTCGTCGCCCACGTACCCGACGCACACCTTCACCTCGTCGAGCACCGAGAGCACCGCGAGGCCCGTCATCGCGAGATCGCTGCACGAGTTGATGCGCACGGCGTGCTTGAGCATGACCGCGTCGAGCCAGCCGACCCGGCGACGGCGCTTAGTGTTGGTGCCGTACTCGCGTCCGCGCTCGACGATGAGGTCGAGCAACGGGTCGTCCTCGGGGAGCTCGCTCGGGAACGGCCCCGCACCGACGCGGCTCGTGTACGCCTTCACGATGCCGAGCACGCGGTCGACGTCGCGCGGGCCGACACCGGCGCCTGCGCACACCTCACCCGCGACCGGGTTGCTCGACGTGACGTACGGATACGTGCCGTGATCGAGGTCGAGGAACGTGGCCTGCGCGCTCTCGAACACGACCCGTTGGCCGATGGCCAGCGCCTCGTGGACGAGGTGCACGGTGTCGGCGATCATCGGCTCGAGCCGCGGCACGAGCCCGAGGAAGCGCTCGCAGATGTCGTCGGCCGACATCGGCAGGCGGTTGTAGACCTTCGCGAGCACGCCGTTCTTCTCACGCAGCGCGAGCTCGAGCTTCTGACGAAAGATCTTCGGGTCGAGGAGGTCCTGCACGCGGAGCCCGACGCGCAGCGCCTTGTCGGCGTACGCGGGACCGATGCCCCGCTTGGTGGTGCCGAGCGCGTTCTTGCCGAGGAAGCGCTCGGTCACGCGGTCGAGCTCCTGGTGGTACGGCATGATCAGGTGCGCGTTGCCGGCCAGCTTGAGGCGCGAGGTGTCGATGCCGGCGCGCTCGAGCGTGTCGAGCTCGGCGATGAGCACCTCGGGATCGACCACGACCCCGTTGCCGATGACCGGGGTGACGTGCGGGTAGAGGATGCCGCTCGGCACGAGCTGGAGCTTGAAGACCTCACCGTCGACCACGAGCGTGTGGCCGGCGTTGTGGCCGCCCTGGTAGCGAACGACGAGCTCGCTCTCCTTGGCCAGGTAGTCGGTGAGCTGGCCCTTGCCCTCGTCACCCCAGTGACAGCCGAGCACGACGGTTCCTGGCATCAGCGCACACCCGCAGACAGCTCACGCGCACGAACGGGACGCGGAGGGACAACCAGGGAAAGGAAGCAGGACGCGACAGGAGTCACGTTGACGAGAGTTTAGTGCCCGTTCGCGTCGTCTCCCTCCTCCGGCGGTCGTGCCCGGCGTCCGGGTTCGCTGCGGCCAACCTCGGGTTATCGTCGGCGCATGCCTTCGATCGCCACCAACACGCACGTCGACCGTGCCGGGCTCGAGGAGTTCGTCCGACCCCGCCACCGCGCCGTCGTGATCACCGTGCGCAGCGACGGCACGCCCCAGGCGTCGCCGGTCGCGTGTGGACTCGACGACGCCGGGCGCATCGTGATCTCGACCTATCCGGAACGGGCCAAGACGGTGAACGCCCGTCGTCATCCTCGCGTCAGCGTGCTCGTGATGTCGGACGAGTGGAACGGGCCGTTCGTGCAGGTCGACGGCGACGCCGAAGTGCTCGACATGCCCGACGCGGTCGAGGCGTTCGTCGACTACTACCGCTGCATCTCAGGTGAGCACCCCGACTGGGACGAGTACCGGGCCGCCATGGTGCGCCAGGGCAAGTCGCTCCTGCGCATCACCCCCGACCGCTGGGGCCCGATCGCCACCGGCGGCTTCCCCGCCCGCCTGCTCCAAGACTGACCCCCCCCCCCCCCGAAATTGCGTCATTCGGAGGCCGAATAGCCGCCCGGTTGACGCAATTTCGGGTCGGGGAGGAGCGCTTCGTGAGACGCCCACGGGGTTTCAGCGTTCCACTCTGTGTGGCACACGACGTCGACGTGTCCATCGCGGCTCTCGCGGCGGGCACACACGGCATCTTCACGCGCGAGCAGGCCATGGCACGCGGCGCGACGCGCGACCAATGCGCGAAGCGGCTCCGCCACGGGCGCTGGGAAGCGGTCTACCCCGCCGTGTACCGATTGGCGGGAGCTCCGATCACCTGGGAGTCAGAGGTGCTTGCCGCGTGCCTGTCCTCGCACGGGCGAGCCTCCCACCGGTCGGCCGCGAGGATCTGGGGTTTGCCCGGAGGTTCGCGTGATCTGGTGGAGATCACGTGTGTGCGCTGGCGGCGGGCTCGGCACGCCGCCCTCGTGGTTCACGAGTCCTTGGTGTTCGAACGATTCACCCTGGTGAAGCGGCTCGGCATTCCCGTGATGCCCGTAGAGGTCACGCTCCTGCAGCTCGGTGCCAGCGTCCCGGAGCACACCGTTGAGCAGGCGCTCGACGCGGCGATCAACCATTCGCTGACCACACTCTCCTCCGTACGCAGCACGCTCGAGCACCTGGCGCGACGAGGGCGGGACGGTTGCGGCACGCTCCGCACGATCCTCGATCGGCGGGAGCCGATCGTCGGTGTGGCAGAGAGCCCTGCCGAGACCTCGATGCTCCGGATGTTGTTGCGCAACGGATTACCGCCGCCCGTTCTCCAGTACGAGGTACGCGAGGGTGGCGCGCTCGTCGCGCGTGTCGATGCCGCGTACCCCGAGTGGGGAATCATGCTCGAGTACGAGAGCTACGAGCACCACACCGGCCGCGCCGCGCTCGTGCGTGACTCCGCGCGACGTAACCGCCTCGCACGGCTCGGCCTGACAGTCGTCACGGTCACGGCCGACGATCTGGCCAACGGGGGCCACGCCGTCTCGGGCGTCATCCGCGACCTGATCCGCCGCGCGAGGTGACCTGCCTCGAAATTGCGTCACCAGGAAGCCAAATGGGCGCCTGGTTGACGCAATTTCGGACGGGTCAGTCGACGGTGACGCCGCGGCGGGCGCTGAACACGAGTGCGCCGTCGGGTGCGGCGTCGACCACCACGATGTCGCCGTCGTGGTACTCGCCCTTGAGCAGCCCGAGCGCGACCGCGTCCGACACCTCGCGCTGGAGCACCCGCTTGAGCGGGCGGGCACCGAAGTCGGGGTCGTAGCCGACCGCCGCGAGGTGGGCGAGCGCCGACTCGGTGATCTCGAGACCGAGGCCGCGGTCCGCGAGGCGCTCGCGCAGCACGTCGACCTGCAGGCCCACGATGTGCGCGATGTGCGACTCGTCGAGGCGGTGGAACACGACGATCTCGTCGATGCGGTTGAGGAACTCGGGCTTGAAGTGGTTGCGCACCACGTTCATGACCGTGCGCTCGTCGGCGCCTCCGCCGAGGTTGCTCGTCATGATGAGCACGGTGTTCGTGAAGTCGACCGTACGGCCCTGGCCGTCGGTGAGGCGACCGTCGTCGAGCAATTGCAGCAACACGTTGAACACGTCGGGGTGTGCCTTCTCGATCTCGTCGAGCAGCACCACTGCGTACGGACGACGGCGCACCGCTTCGGTGAGCTGCCCGCCCTCCTCGTAGCCGACGTAGCCGGGAGGCGCGCCGACGAGGCGCGACACGTTGTGCTTCTCCTGGTACTCCGACATGTCGATGCGCACCATGGCGCGCTCGTCGTCGAACAGGAAGTCGGCGAGTGAGCGAGCGAGCTCCGTCTTGCCCACGCCGGTCGGCCCGAGGAACAGGAACGAGCCGATGGGGCGGTTCGGGTCGGACAGGCCGGCGCGCGAGCGACGGATCGCGTTCGCGACCGCCGTGACCGCGTCGTCCTGACCGATGACCCGCGCGTGCAGGACGTCCTCCATGCGCACCAGCTTGCTCATCTCGCCTTCCATGAGCCGGCTCACGGGGATGCCGGTCCACTTGGCCACGATCTCGGCGACGTCCTCCTCGTCGACCTCCTCCTTGAGCATCTGCTGCTCGCCCTGGAGCGCGTCGAGCCGCTCGGTGCGCACGACGATCTCGGCGTCGAGCTCGCGCATGGTGCCGTAGCGGAGCTGCGCGGCCCGCTCGAGGTTGCCCTCGCGTTCGGCGCGCTCGGCGTCGGTGCGCGCATTCTCGAGCCGCTCCTTCAGCTCGCGGATCTCGGTGATCGCGTCCTTCTCGTTCTGCCAGTGCGCGACCATCGCGTCGCGCTCCTCCGCGAGCGTGGCGAGCTCCTCCTCGATCACGTCGAGACGGTGACGTGACGGGTCGTCGGTCTCCTTGGCCAGCGCGGCCTTCTCGAT
>DASUMF010000420.1:0-4940 GCA_036277835.1 Acidimicrobiia bacterium | reverse complement strand
GAAGGGCCCGAGTACCTCGCGTTGATGCTCTTCTCGTCGCTCGGCATGGTGATCATGACCACCGCCAACGACCTCATCGTGGTGTTCCTCGCCCTCGAGATCCTCTCGATCCCGCTCTACGTGCTCGCCGCGTTCGACCGTCGGCGGTTGAGCTCGCAAGAGGCGGGCATCAAGTACTTCGTGCTCGGCGCGTTCTCCTCCGCGATCTTCCTCTACGGCATCGCGCTCGTGTACGGCGCCACCGGCACGACCTCGCTCACGGGCATCCTGCAGTTCCTCGCGCAGCACACGCTGTTCGAGAAGGGCACCCTCGTCGCCGGCATCATGCTCCTGTTGGTCGGTCTCGGCTTCAAGGTCGCGGCGGCGCCGTTCCACACGTGGACTCCCGACGTCTACCAGGGGGCACCGAGCCCGGTCACCACCTTCATGGCGTCGGCCACCAAGGCGGCCGGATTCGCCGCGCTCATCCGGGTGTTCGCCACCGCGTTCCCGCTGTACCGCGCCGACTGGCGCCCCGCGGTGTGGGTGCTCGCCGTGCTCACGCTCGCCGTCGGCAGCGTCGGCGCGGTGCTCCAGACCGACGTGAAGCGACTGCTCGCGTACTCGTCGATCGCGCACGCCGGTTACGTGCTGATGGCGTTCCAGGTCGGCACACCGAAGGGTGTCGAGGCCGCGCTGTTCTACCTGTTCGTGTACACGTTCATGGTCGCCGGCTCGTTCGCGATCGTTACCGTGCTCAGCGCGCACGGCGACGCCGACCACTCGATCGACGGCTACCGCGGCCTCGCCGCGCGCCGCCCGGTGCTCGGATCGCTCTTCGTGTTGTTCATGCTCGCGCAGGCCGGCATCCCGCTCACCGGCGGGTTCATCGCCAAGATCGAGGTGTTCGCGGCTGCCGCCGACGCGAAGGAGTACGTGCTCGTCGTCGTCGGTGCCGTCGCGACGGTGGTCGCCTCGTTCGCCTACCTGCGCGTGTCGCTCGCCGTCGCCAGCAACCCGGCGGGCGCGGAGCGCGCCGGTGACGAGCACGCCGGCGAGTCGGTCGCCGCGGGGAGCGGGGGCGGCGCGCTCGCAGTGCTCGCGTCGGCCCGGCGCGTCGACGTGTGCACCGGTGTGGTGCTGCTCGTCGCCGCGGTCATGACGCTCGTGCTCGGCATCGTGCCGTCGTCGTTCATCGACTGGGCGAGCCACGCCGGTTTCCTGCTGTGACGCAGCGGATCGAGGACTACGCCCTCATCGGCGACACGCACACCGCGGCCCTGGTCGGCAAGGACGGCTCCATCGACTGGCTGTGCGTGCCCCGCTTCGACTCCGAGACCGTCTTCGCGAACCTCCTCGGCACGCCGGACCACGGCCGCTGGCTCCTCGCGCCGGCCGGTGGAGTCCGCCGCGTCGAGCGCTCCTATCGCGGCGACACGCTCGTGTTGGAGACCACCTTCCACACCGACGAAGGCGTCGCGCGGGTCGTCGACTGCATGCCGATCCGCAAGAACACCGTCGACGTCGTGCGCGTCGTCGAGGGCGTGTCGGGGCGGGTGCCGATCCACATGGACCTCCGGGTCCGCTTCGACTACGGCACCGCGCTCCCGTGGGTGCGCCGCCACGACGGCAGCACGCGCCTGATCGCGGGTGCCAACTCGATGTGGCTGCGCACGCCGGTCGAGACCACCGGCGCAGGACTCTCGACGGTCGCCGACTTCGTCGTCACCCCCGGCGACTCGATCCCGTTCCTGCTGTCGTGGAACCCGTCGCACGAGCCGATGCAACATCGGGGCGACACCCACAACCTGCTGCACGACACGCTCGCGTGGTGGAACAAGTGGTCGGCGCAGAGCAACTACACCGGCGAGTACCGAGATCTCGTCATGCGCTCGCTGATCGCCCTGAAGGCGATGACGTACGCGCCGACCGGCGGGATCGTCGCCGCGCCCACCACGTCGTTGCCGGAGTGGATCGGCAGCGTGCGGAACTGGGACTACCGCTACTGCTGGCTGCGCGACTCCGTGCTCGCGCTCACCGCGCTCACCGTGGGCGGCTACCGGGAGGAAGCGATCCAGTGGCGCGACTGGCTGCTGCGCGCGGCCGCCGGCGACCCGGCGCAGCTCCAGATCATGTACGGCGCGGGTGGTGAGCGGCGCCTCAGCGAGTTCGAGCTGCCGTGGCTCCCCGGCTACGAGGGATCGAGCCCCGTGCGTGTCGGCAACGCCGCGAGCGAGCAGTTCCAGCTCGACGTGTACGGCGAGGTGCTCACGTCGTTGTCACTCATGCGCGAAGCAGTCGGTGAGTCGAGCGAGGGTGGCTCCTGGGACTTCGAGGTCGCGCTGCTCGAGTACCTCGAGGGTGCATGGCACCACCCCGACGACGGCATCTGGGAGGTGCGCGGCGGGCGCCAGCACTTCACGCACTCGAAGATGATGGCGTGGGTCGGCTTCGACCGCGCCGTCCGCACGGCGGAGAAGCTCGGCCTGCCCGGGCCGATCGACCGCTGGCGCCAAGCCCGCGACGACATCCACGCGCAGGTCTGCGACGAGGGCTACGACCCCGACAAGGGATCGTTCACGCAGGCGTACGGATCCAAGTCGATGGACGCCTCGCTGCTCACGATGCCGATGTTCGGGTTCCTGCCTGCGAACGACCCGCGCATCGTGGGCACGGTCGCCGCGGTCGAGCGGGAGCTCCTCCACGACGGCTTCGTGCTGCGGTACCTCAGCGACGAGGTGGCCGACGGCCTCCCTCCGGGTGAGGGTGTGTTCCTCCCGTGCTCGTTCTGGCTCGCCGACAACTACGTGCTGCAAGGGCGCCTCGACGAGGCCCGCACGCTCTTCGAGCGCCTCGCCGGGCTCGCCAACGACGTCGGGCTCTTCGCCGAGGAGTACGACCCGGTCGCGCAGCGTCAGCTCGGCAACTTCCCGCAGGCCTTCACGCACATGGGGTTCGTGCAGTCGGCGGCGAACGTGTCGGCCGGAAGGATGATCACCGTGAAGGACCGTGTCGACATCATGGAAGGCCGCAAGCACACCTAGACATCTGGGCGAGCTATCCCGCGGTGCGGCGCCACCAGGAGCGGCGGAGGCCCACGCGCCGGCGGCGGGCCGCATCGGCCTCGTCGAGCGCACGCTGGCCGAGCTCGTAGGCCTCGGCCACGTAGCGGGCCGGGTTGGAGAAGTCGAAGAGCTCGCGGTCGTCGGCCGGTGCGGGGAGCACCACCACCTCCACCGTCTCGGGCACGTTGCGCAGCTCGAGCTCGAAGCGCTGCTTGCGGCTGATCGCGAACGCCTTGACCAGCACGTCGAGCGGCGAACGCGTGGTACGACGGATGAGCTCGCTCGACACGTTGAGCACGTAGACCCGGTCGACCGGGCCCGCGAGAGCGTGGGAGAGCGGCACGGTGTCGACGACTGCACCGTCGACCAACACGCGACCGTCGAAGCGCACCGGTGGGAACAGACCCGGGAGCGCCGCGCTGGCGAGCAGGGCGGGGCGCAGCAACCCGCAGGCGAACACGATCTCGTCGCCCGACTCGAGGTCGGCCGCGATCACGCGCAGCGGGATCGCGAGCTCCGCGAACGTCTCCGGGGTGGCCCCCAGCTCGATCACCGCACGCAGGCCGTCGTCGGAGAAGAGGTGGTCGTCGCGGGTGAGGAGGTTCCAGGCCCGGGCGAGCTTGCCCCCGGGGAAGATCACGTCGCCGCGCAGGCGCTCCCACATCTCGGCCAGTCGGTCCACCGCGGTGATCGTCGGATCGGCGGCCAGCACCGAGCCGTTCCAGGCGCCGGCCGACGTGCCGACCACGACGTCGGGGACGATCCCCCGCTCGAGCAGCGCGCGGAGCATGCCCACCTGGCTGACGGCCTGGTTCCCGCCGCCGGAGAGCACGAAGGCCGTGCGGGGCTCCCGGTTCGCGAAGCGCTGGCGCGCCTGGTCGGAGGCGTGGCGCAGCTGGCCGATCGACGGGATCTCTCTGCCGATTCTTCGCGTGTTCACGGTGCCCTCACGGTTTGTCCGGGCCGGAAAGGCCGGAGCTATGCTGCGCCCGATTTCCAACCTTCACCACCGAAACCTCATTCCAGCGAGGGGGCGGGAGGCCCACGCGCGTGCTGACTGAGTTCTACCGGCAGTATCTCGCGGTTGCCGTCTTCATCGGGGCCGCGCTGGTCATGGTCGGAGCGATGCTGGGCGTCGGCCGTCTCATCCGCCCGAGTCGTTCCCAGGCGGAGAAGTACGTCCCCTACGAGGCCGGATCCGACCCGGTGCTCGGCTTCGGGCAGTCGAACGTCCGCTACTACGTGTACGCGTTGCTGTTCGTCATGTTCGACGTCGAGGCGGTGTTCATCTTCCCCTGGGCGGTCAAGCTGGAGCGTCTGGGCACCTTCGGGCTGATCGAGATGGTGATCTTCATCGTCATCCTGGCGCTCGGCCTCGTGTACGCCTGGCGCAAGGGGGTGCTGCGGTGGGCCTAGTCGAGAACGGCACCCTCTCGAAGCCCGCGCTCAAGCCGCTCACCTGGCTCCTGAACTACAGCCGCAAGTACTCGCTGTGGATGTTCCAGTGGGGCCTGGCCTGCTGTGCGATCGAGATGGGCGCGGCCCTGGCCAGTCCCCGCTACGACGTGATGCGCCTCGGCGTGATCCCGTTCCCGGCGAGCCCGCGCCAGGCCGACCTCATCTGCGTGTCCGGCACCGTCACCGACAAGATGGCACCGGCGGTGAAGCGGCTCTACGAGCAGATGCCCGACCCCAAGTACGTGATCTCGATGGGTAGCTGCGCGAACTGTGGCGGCCCCTACTGGGACTCGTACTCGGTCACCAAGGGCATCGACCAGGTCATCCCGGTCGACGTCTACGTGCCCGGGTGCCCGCCCCGGCCCGAAGCGCTGATGCAGGGCATCGTCCTGTTGCAGGAGCGCATCCAGAACGAGGGCATCGGCAACGACGACCTCG
>DASUMF010000419.1:0-3092 GCA_036277835.1 Acidimicrobiia bacterium | reverse complement strand
GTCGACCTCGACGGCTTCAGCGCTCGGATGCAGGAGCAACGCACGCGCGCGCGTGATGCGCACGCGGCCGCCGGAGGCAAGGGATCCGACGCGCCGGTCGAGCTCTACCGCGAGCTGCTGGAAGAGACCGGTCCCACCGACTTCACGGGCCGTCAGGAGTACGACACGGTCGGTGCGAAGGTGCGGGGCGTGATCGTGGGTGGCGAACGCGTCGGGCAGGCCGAGGAGGGCGCGACGGTCGACGTGGTCCTCGACCGCACCCCCTTCTACGCCGAGTCGGGTGGCCAGGTCGGCGACTCGGGCGTCCTCACCTCCGACGCCGCCCGTGTCCGCGTGACCGACACGCAGTACGGACTGCCCGGTCTGGTGCTCCACCGGGGCGTGGTGGAGCAGGGCACGCTGCAGGAGGGTGACGAGGTGACAGCGTCGATCGACGGCCAGCGCCGCGACCGGATCCGCCGCAACCACACCGCCACGCACATCCTCCACTGGGCGTTGCGTCAGGTGCTCGGCACCCACGTGAAGCAGGCCGGCTCGCTGGTGTCGCCCGAGTACCTGCGGTTCGACTTCAGTCACCACGAGGGGCTCACGCAGGCGCAGCTCGACGAGATCGAGGCGCTCGCGAACCGCGAGATCATCGGCGACGCGCCGGTGCGCCACTACGAGACCACCAAGGCAGAGGCCGAACAGCTGGGCGCCATCGCGTTCTTCGGCGACAAGTACGGCGACCTCGTGCGGGTGCTGGAAGCGGGGGAGCACTCGATCGAGCTGTGCGGTGGCACGCACGTGCACGCGCTCGGCTTCATCGGTCCGATCAAGATCGTGAGCGAGGGCTCGATCGGCTCGAACCTGCGTCGCATCCAGGCCGTCACCGGCGACGTCGCGCTCGATCGCATCCACGCGGAAGAGGTGCAGCTGCGCGAGCTCGCCAGCGCGCTCAAGGTTGCGCCGGGGGAGCTCACCGACCGGGTCACGCGGCTCGCCGACCAGGTGAAGACGTTGCAAGCGGAGCTGGCGGCCGAACGCAAGCAGCAGACGGGTGCACTCGCCGACGAGCTCGCGCGCGGCGCTGAGGACGGCGTGGTCGTGGCGCGCCGCGACGGCCTCACGCCCGACGAGCTGCGCGCGCTGGCCATCGCGATCCGCGACGCGCTCGCCGCCGACAACGCGGGCGGGGGCATCGTCGGCCTCGTCGGGCTCGGGCCCGACGGCGCGAAGGCGGGGGTGGTCGTCGCGGTGGGCAAGCAGCGCGCCGCGGCCGGAACGTCGGCCGCCGACATCGCGCGCGACGCGGCGCGATCGCTCGGGGGCGGCACGGGCAAGCAGGCCGACCTCGCGGTCGGGGGAGGCCCGAACGTCGCCGCCGTCGACGATGCGCTCGCACTGCTCGACTCGGCGGCGCGGGGAGCCGCGAGCGCGTGACCCGCGCGCTCGGCGTCGACCTCGGCAGTCGGCGCATCGGCCTCGCCGCGAGTGATGCGTCGGGCGTGCTCGCCAGCCCACTGCGCGTGCTCCCACGCGCAGGCGACGTTGCCGCGGACCACGCGGCGATCGTCGACGCGGCACGCGAAGTCGAGGCGAGCACGATCGTCGTCGGGCTCCCGCTCTCGCTCGACGGCCGGCCCGGTCCCGCCGCCCGTTCGGTGCTCGCGGAGGTCGACGAGCTGCGCGAGCTGGCGCGCCGCTCGGGCGTGGAGGTCGACACCTACGATGAGCGCTTCTCGACGGTGACGGCCGAGCAGGGCCTGCGTGCGGCGAAGGTCCGGCGCTCGAAGCGCCGAGCCCGCATCGACGCCGCCGCGGCCACCGTCATCCTCCAATCGTGGCTCGAGGCGCAGCGATGACCGACGAACCCCAGCCCGGCGCTCCCACCGCGCTGGCCGACGGCGCCGTCGAGCCGAGCTCGGCCGACACGCCGCCCAACCCTGCGCCGCCGCGCCGGCCGGAACCGCCCGATCGCGCCGCTCGTGGCGCGGAGCGTCGACGACGGCGGCGGCGGACGCTCCTGGTGCTGCTCGTGGTCGGCGCGCTCGTGTTGGTGCCGGTGTTGGCTGCGGCCGGGTGGTTCGTGTGGCAGCTCGACCCGCCCGGAGGCCAGGGCGCCGAGGTGAGCGTGCAGATCGAGCCGGGGTGGGGCGCGAAGGAGGCCGCCGACGCGCTCGCGGCGCACAGCGTGATCGGATCTGCGCTCGCGTTCCGCATCTGGGCACGCGTGTCGGGCACCACGTTCCAGGCCGGCACGTACTCGCTGCACGAGGACATGGGGGTGCGCGCCGCGGCCGACGCGCTCGAGGCCGGTCCCACCAACGCGGTGACGAACCAGGCGAAGCTGCTGGTGCCACCGGGGCTGACGCTCTCGCAGATCGCCGATCGCGTGGGCGCGCTCCCCGGTCACACGCGCGACGGCTTCCTCGCCACCGCCGCGTCGGGCGTGGTGCGCTCGAAGTACCAGCCGGCGGGCGTCACGTCGCTCGAGGGGCTCACGTGGCCCGACACCTACTTCATCGCCGACGGCGAGACCGACGAGCAGATCCTGCGCACGATCGTGGGCGCGTTCGACGCCAAGGCCGATGCGCTCGGCCTCGCGAACGCGTCCGCATCGGGGCTCACGCCGTACGAGACGGTGGTCGCGGCGTCGTTGGTGCAGGGCGAGGCGTCCGCGGCCGACGGCCCAGCCGTCGCCGGTGTGATCGTGAACCGGTTGCGTGCCGCGATGCCGCTGCAGATCGATGCCACGCTGTGTTACGCGAAGGGAGGATGCCCGCCCGTGCCGACGAACGCCGACAAGCAGCGCGACTCGCCGTACAACACGTACCGCGTCACCGGGCTCCCGCCCACGCCGATCCTCACCGTCACCGAGAGCGCGTTGCGCGCCGCGCTCGCACCCGCGAGCCACGACTACCTGTTCTACGTGACCGGGAAGGACGGCGTGACGCGCTTCGCGGAGACGCTCGCCGGTCACGAGGAGAACATCCGGCTGCACGGGGTGCGCGGAGAATGAGCGAGCCCGTCGTGCGCGGCACCACCCGCCTCGCGGCCGTGATCGGCGACCCGATCCGTCACTCCCGCTCGCCCGCGATCCACAACGCCGG
>DASUMF010000418.1:0-4505 GCA_036277835.1 Acidimicrobiia bacterium | reverse complement strand
TCTTCGTGAGCGAGGGGAACCGCTACAACGTGCGCGGCGACATCGCGTTCGCGCAGTCCATCGTGGAGACCGCCTGGTTCAACTTCCCCGACTACGGCATCGTGAAGCCCTGGAACAACAACTTCTCGGGCATCGGCGCGTGCGACTCGTGTGGCAACGGGTTCCAGTTCTCGACTCCGGTGTCGGGCGTGCGCGCGCAGATCCAGCTGCTGCGCAACTACGCCGACCTCGGCTCGCGCGTCACGAACATCCCCGACCCGCCGGTGCCGGAGCTCTGGGGGAGCAACCCGTCGACCGCGGCGTACAACTTCGACAACTACTTCGCCAAGGGCCGTGCGCCGCTGTGGAACAACATGGGCAACGGCAACTGGGCGACCGCCCCCAACTACGCGACGACGGTGCTGCGGGTCTACAACCAGATCCTCACGTTCAATGGCAAGCCCGGCCAGTGTCCCGCCGACGGCCTCACGTTCGGGCCGCTCACCGACGCCGGCCCGTGCCCCGTGAGCATCCGCCAGCCCGGTCGGGCGGTCGCCGCGAACGGTGGTGGGTACTACGTGCTGAACGGTGACGGCACCGTCAACGCGTACCGCGGCGCGCCGGGCTTCGGGTCGCCGTCGTTCACGGCGGATCTCGCGCGTGACATCGCCGTGATGCCCGACGGTCAGGGCTACGTGGTGCTCGACGCGTTCGGTCGGGTGTTCAAGTTCGGTTCCGCCACGCGCACCGACACGATCGGTTCGCTCGACAGCCAGCTCACCTTCCCCAACGACGGTGCGCGATCGATCGCGATCATGCCCGACGGCAAGGGCTATCTCGAGCTGCTCGGGAACGGCACGGTCGCGAAGTTCGGCAGCGC
Organism: Acidimicrobiia bacterium; assembly: GCA_036277835.1. GTDB lineage: Bacteria > Actinomycetota > Acidimicrobiia > IMCC26256 > DASPTH01 > DASUMF01. Next base: position 3,646 of record DASUMF010000418.1, on the reverse strand, counting down.
TGCGGTCGGCGACATCGGCGCACTCGGCGAGCCCGGCTGGGCGATCTTCGACTTCGGCCGCTCGATCCAGGTGATGCCCGACGGCAAGGGCTACCTGGTGCTCGACATGTTCGGCGGCGTCTCGAAGTACGGCAGCGCCACGACCGGGCTGGTCGGATCGGCAGCGACCCCGACATGGAGCAGCGACGTCGCCCGCGACTTCGTGCTCGTGAGCGACCCGGTCTGGGGCCCGCTCGGCTACATCGTGCTCGACCTGTTCGGCGGCGTGAACCAGAGTGCCGTGTTCGCGCCGTTGAAGAACCCGAGCTACACCTGGCTCGCCGACCGTTGGCGGGGCATCGCCGGCGTCGGCAACCAGCTGCTGCTGCTCAAGAACGACGGCTTCACCACCTTCGCGACCCCCTGACAGCCGAGCGACCCGAGCACGCCAGCGCTGCGTCTCCTACAGCAGCACGACGGAGCGCAACACCTCGCCCCGTTCCATCTTGTGGAACGCCTCCTCGACGTCGTCGAGGCCGATCGTCTCGCTCACGAAGCGGTCGAGATCGAGGCGCCCGTCGAGGTAGAGGTCGATGAGCATCGGGAAGTCGCGCGACGGCAGGCAGTCGCCGTACCACGACGGCTTGAGCGCGCCGCCGCGGCCGAAGAACTCGATCATCGGCAATTCGATCGTCATCGAGGGATCGGGCACGCCCACCTGCACCACGGTGCCGGCGAGGTCCCGGGCGTAGAACGCTTGCTCGAGCACCTCGGGTCGCCCGACCGCTTCGATGCACACGTCGGCACCGAACGTGCCGGTCAGGGCGCGGATCGCCTCGACCGGATCGGTCGTGCCCGCGTTCACCGTGTGCGTCGCGCCGAACTCACGTGCGAGTGCGAGCTTGCGGTCGTCGAGGTCGACGCCGATGATCGGGTTCGCGCCGGCGAGCTGCGCGCCCGCGATCGCCGCGTTGCCGACCCCGCCGCAGCCGAAGACGGCCACGCTGTCCCCCCGGCTCACGTTGCCCGTGAACATGGCGGCGCCGAGCCCGGCCATCACGCCACAACCGAGCAGACCGGCCGTCTCGGGCCGGGCGCGCGCGTCGACCTTGGTGGCCTGGCCCGACGCGACGAGCGTCTGTTCGGCGAACGCGCCGATGCCCAAAGCCGGGGTGAGCGGCGTGCCGTCGGCGAGGGTCATCTTCTGCGTCGCGTTGAACGTCGCGAAGCAGTACCACGGGCGCCCGCGCCGACAGGCGCGGCAGGTACCGCACACCGCGCGCCAGTTCAGGATCACGAAGTCGCCCGGCGCCACGTCGGTGACGTCGGGGCCCACCGACTCGGCCACGCCCGCCGCCTCGTGACCGAGGAGGAACGGGAACTCGTCGTTGATCGCGCCTTCCCGGTAGTGGAGGTCGGTGTGGCACACGCCGCACGCCTGCACGGTGACGCGCGCTTCACCCGGCCCGGGTTCCGGAACGACGATCTCGGTGACCTCCACCGGTGCACCTTCGGCGCGGGCGACCACTCCACGAACCGTGTTGCTCATTGGGCCGTTCTACAGCACTTCGAGGGTCGCGCGCACCGGGAGGTGATCGGACCCGACGTCGGGCAGCACCTCGGCGTGCACGACGCGCAGGCGCGCGTCGACGCCGTCGCGCAGGAGGATGTGGTCGATCTGGCTGTGGGGCATCCGCGCCGGCCAGGTGCGACCGCGCACGGCACGCTGCCACCCGGGGAGGAACGTCGCCACACCGGGTCCCCAGAAGTTGCAGTCGCCGCTCACGATCGTCGGCCGCACCGGGGGAGGGAGCTGCGCGCGCAGTCGGCGCAGTTGGATCGGCGGGCCGTAGGGCAGGCGCGACGTGAGGTGCACGCCGACGAGGTCGACGGGTCCACCGGGCACGTCGACTTCGAGGTGGAGCCCGCCCCGCTCGGGGGTGTGGTCGTTGAACACCCGCCCGAAGGGCACCGGCGCGATGAGGCGCGCCGGCACGCGTGTGAGCACCGTGAGCCCGATCGCGCCATCGCCACCGCCGTCGCGGCGCATGTGCGGCCACGGATCGATCACCGCGCGCCCGAAGGGCAGCTCGAACGTCTGCGCACCGAGGCGGTCGGCCGCGACGCGCACCGCGGACGGCGCGCCGTCGGCGGGCCACCACGTCTCCTGCACGATCGTGATGTCGGTCGCGAGGTCCGCGAGCACGCCGGCGAGGTCGTACGGCAGGCAACGGCCGTTGGTGCGGGGTCGCAGCCCGGCATGCGCGTTGAAGCTCGTGATCGTGAACGTCATGTCACCTGCAAACCGGCGTCAGAAGAGGTGAATGATCGCGCCGAATTGACGCCAGTTCGCGGTTGGGGGGATCAGACGGCGGGGAGCCGCACCACGAACCGGGCACCACCGGTGGGGGAGTCGTCGATCGCGACGGTGCCGCCGTGACGCTCGACGATCGTCTTCACCATCGACAAGCCGAGCCCGAGGCCGCCCTCGTCGCGGGCACGACCGTCGTCGAGCCGGGTGAAGCGCTCGAACACCCGGGTGCGGTCGTCGGGTGCGATGCCGGGGCCGTCGTCGTCGACGGTGAGCTCGACGACGTCGGCGCCGTTCTGCAGCGACAACGCGACGCGCGCCTGCGCGTGCCGGTCGGCGTTGTCGAGCAGGTTGCGCACCACCCGGGCGAGCTGCTCGCGCCGGCCGTGGACGCGCCCGGCGCTCACCCGCGTGGTGTCGATCATCGAACGATGGGTCCGCAGGGTCTCGTCGAGCACCAGCTCGTCGAGGTCGACCTCGGGCATCGAGTCGACGGGCGCGGCCTCCGCGTCCTCGTCGAGGCGGGCGAGGTCGAGGAGGTCGGTGACCATTTCCTCCATGCGCGCGTCGTCGGCCAGCGCGCGGCTCGCCACCGCGGGCCAGTCGGCGCGGTCGGAGTTGCGCAGCGCGACCTCGAGGTTCGTGCGGATCGACGCGATCGGGCTGCGCAGCTCGTGCGACGCGTCGGACACGAACTGGCGCTGCTTCCGTGAGGACGTCTCGAGCCGGTCGAGCATCGCGTTCATCGTGCGCGCGAGTCGCCCGACCTCGTCCTGGGTGCGCGGCTCGGGCACACGGCGATCGAGCGTGGTGCCGGTGATCGCCTCGGCCTGCGAGCGGATCGCCTCCACCGGCCGCAGCGCGCGCCCGGCGAGGTACCAGACCGCGAAGCCCACCAGCGCGATCAACGCGGGCACCGAGAACCACATGATCGTCTTGAGGTTCGAGACCGCGGAGTTCACCTCGGCCAGCGACCGTTGGGCGACGAGCGTGACCCGGCCGGTCTCGGTCTGGACCACGCGCTCGTCTTCGCGGTAGTTGGGCGGCGTCCGCGGCACTGCGACGCCCGTCCCGACGTACTCGCAGCCCCGCGAGGTCTGGACGCAGACGTCGACCTCCTGCGGGTGCAGGTCGTCGACCGGCGTGCCCTGCTCGAGCTGCCGGGCGAGCAACGCGAGCTCCTGTTGGTTCGTCTCCTTGATGCCGTCGACGAGGTTGGTGTGCACGACGGTCACGAGCCCCCACGCCGCGGCGACGAAGGCGACGCCGAACACGAGTGTGGCGATCAGCGTGAGGCGCCAGCGGACGGTCACGCGTCGGGCTCCAGGCGGTAGCCCGCGCCGCGCACGGTCTGCA
>DASUMF010000417.1:0-9060 GCA_036277835.1 Acidimicrobiia bacterium | reverse complement strand
GTGGCCTCGGCGATGCACGAGCTCGACCTCTTCCGTGAGGTCGGGTTCGACGACGTGAAGATCTCGGTGAAGGCATCGAGCGTCCCGCTGATGATCGATGCGTACCGCCTCCTCGCCGACACGACCGACCATCCGTTGCACCTCGGTGTCACCGAGGCGGGGCCGCCGCCGGCCGGGCTCGTGAAGTCGACGGCCGGTATCGGCACCCTGCTCTCCGAAGGCATCGGCGACACCATCCGCTTCTCGCTCACCGCCGACCCCGTCGAGGAAGCCAAGGCCGGCCGTCAGCTGCTCGAGGCGATGGGCCTGCGCGAGCGCAAGGGTCTCGATCTCATCGCGTGCCCTTCGTGTGGCCGAGCTGAAGTCGACGTGATCCGGGTGGCGCGCGAAGCCCAGGATGCGCTCGAGGCGCGCAACATCCCGCTGCAGGTCGCGGTGATGGGCTGCGTCGTGAACGGCCCCGGTGAAGCGCGCGACGCGGACCTCGGGATCGCTGCCGGTCGCGGCAAGGGCCACCTGTTCGTGCGCGGCCAGGTCGTGCGCGTCGTGCCCGAAGCCGAGATGGTCGCCGCGCTGGTCGCCGAAGCCGAGCTCATCGTGAGCGAGGGCATCGAGGCCCGGCTCGCCGCGGCCGACGAGAACGCCGAGGCAATCGCCGCCGCGACGCGCGACGAGCTCCTCCAGATCCAGGGCACCGACGCCAACCACAGCCAAGAGAAGATCGAGCGCATCCGCGACCTCGCCGAGTAGGCCTGGTCGCTCGCCCGCTACGGTCGGAAGCCGACAGGGACGAGGCGACGCAGTGTGCTTCTCGGCCGAGGCGGACTTTGCGAGCGGCGCGGTCATCGGCGTTATCGGCGTCGCGACGCTGACGAAGGTCAAGCACCCGCGCGAGATCCCGTTGGCCGCGCTGCCGCTCGCGTTCGCCGCGCACCAGGTGGTCGAGGGGTTCGTCTGGCGTGACCTCGACGCCGGCGACGCGCACGCGACCGGCGCGGCCGTGACCCTCTACGTCGTGTTCGCCTGGATCCTGCTCCCGGTGCTCGCGCCGCTGGCGATCATGCTGCTCGAGCCGCCAGGACGGGTGCGGCGCCGCATCGGTGCACTGGTCGTCGTCGGAGCGGTCGCGAGCGTGTATCTCGGAGCCGCGGTCGTCGCGGGTGACGTGTCGGCGCATGCGACGGAGCACACGCTGCAGTACGGCGGTGCAGGGAAGTACGCCTGGCTCGCGACCGTGTTCTACGTCGTCGCGACGTGCGGCGCGCCGTTGTTGTCCGGGTTCCGCGCGATCGTGTGGTTCGGGGTCGCGAACCTCGTCGCGGTCGGCGCGATCGTCGTCGTGCAGTCGGAGGGGCTCACGTCGGTCTGGTGCGCGTGGGCCGCAGTGGTGAGCGTGTTGATCTTCCTGCAGTTCACCTGGTGGCGCAACGCCGATGCGGCGGCTGCCGAGCTCGTTGGGGCTACGCCGCGCTCATCGCCGTGAAGATGGCCGAGTTGCACGCGAACGCGGCGTTGGCCTCGTCGACGATGCGGGCGCGCTCGTCCGTGGTCCACGGCGCGGCGTCGAGTTGCGCGCGGTACAGCTCCTTGAACGCCTTCGGGCTCGCGATGTCGTCGAAGCGGTAGAGCGACGTGCCGTGGCCGTCGGGCAGGTCGTAGACGCGCGCGACGACCCGGCCGAGGAACTGGCCGCCCGACAGATCGCCGAGGTAGCGCACGTAGTGGTGGGCGACGAGCCCGCCGTTCCACTCGGCCGAGGTGCGGATCCGCGCGCAGTACGCGTCGGTTGCGTGCACGGTCTCGATCTGCTCGGCCCAGTCGGGACCGACCAGGTACTCGAGGTCGGCAGCGAGCGACGGAACCCGGCGGAGCTCCGGTGCGAGGAAGGGTGCGGTCACGGGGTCGGTTGCCGCCGCGTCGCTCTCCTCCTCGAGCACCTCGTAGACCGCGTGGAGCTGGCGCACGAAACGGGCGTAGGAGGCGAGGGGCAGCCGCTCACCCACGAGGTCCTCGACGAAGGTGGAGCGCTCCGCGGCCTGGTGGGCACCGTCGGTGGCCTCGCGCAGCTGCTGGGAGAACGGCGCGGTGGTGATCTGGGTGGTCGCCATGGGTGCGGCTCCGTCTCGGACGTTCACGACAGGTTGACTACACGACAACCTGACTATACGACAACCTGACTATACGACAATTTGTCGAACGAGGGAGTCGCGCCCGGCGCGTCCGCTGGCTTCCCGGCATCGCTGACCGTCGCTCGCCGCGTCGGCGTAGGTTAGGTGCGCCTCACTAGGATCACGACGTGCGCGGAGGAGTCGGGATGGTCCAGCGTCGACGCGGGTGGCGGGCGACGGCGGTGTCCGCGGCGCTCGCGCTCGCGGTCGGTGCCGTGCTGCTCGCGCCGACGGCGGCCGTGGCGCAGACGAGCCAGGACGCGACCGACGGCACTCGGACCCTCACGGTGGCGCAGACCTCGGATCTCGACCCCAACGGGCAGAGCCTGCAGGTCGACGGCGCCGGCTACGACGACACGAAGGGCATCTACGTCGCACTCTGCGTGATGCCGCCCGCCGGCCAGGCACCAGGTGCATGCGGTGGGATCGGGGCGGCGGGCGCGGCGTGGGTCTCCTCCAATCCGCCGTCGTACGGCGGTGGTCTCGCGACGCCGTACGGGCCGGGGGGCACCTTCTCGGTGTCGCTGTCGGTCAGCCCGACGATCGGCACGGCCGACTGTCGCGCGGTGCAGTGCGCCGTCGTCACGCGCAACGACCACACCCGCACCGGCGATCGTTCGCAGGACCTCCTCGTCCCGGTGCGCTTCGCCGGCGGGGCCGACACGCTCGCGGTCGGCGCGCCGACGCCGAGCGCCGACGCCACCAAGGCCGACACCGTCCCGATCCAGCCGGTGGCGAGCCGTCCGAAGCCGAAGCTCCCGGTCACGGTGAAGTCCGACGACGGTCGGCGTGTGAAGGTCACCGACGTGTCGCGCGTGGTCGCGCTCAACGGCTCGCTGGCCGAGATCCTCTACACGGTCGGGTTGGGCGACCACCTCGTCGGCCGCGACGTGTCGACGACGTTCTCGGAGGCCGGCGACGTCCCGCTCGTCACCCGCGGTCACGACGTGTCGGCCGAGTCGGTGCTGTCACGGCGTCCGACGCTCGTGCTCGCCCAGGACGACACCGGCCCGCCCGAGGCGCTCCAGCAGATCCGCGACGCAGGAGTGCCGGTCGTGGTGTTCGAGCCGCCGACCACGGTCGCCGGCATCGGCGAGCGCGAGGTCGCCGTGGCGCGCGCGCTCGGGGTGCCTGCGGCGGGCGAGACCCTGCGTGCACGGACACGCGCGCAGCTGCGCCACCTGAAGGCCGGCATCTCGAGCAAGAAGCCCCGCGTCGCGTTCCTCTACATGCGCGGGCAGGCAGGCGTGTACCTCATCGGCGGCAAGGGCTCGGGCGCGGACTCGATGATCCAGGCGGCGGGCGGGATCGACGCCGGCACCGCCATGGGCCTCGACGAGCCGTTCACGCCGATCACGAGCGAGGCGCTCGCGAAAGCGGCGCCCGAGGTGATCCTCATGACCACCACGGGCCTCGAGTCGGTGGGTGGCATCGACGGGCTGGTCAAGATCCCCGGGATCGCGCAGACGCCGGCGGGCAAGAACCGGCGCGTGATCACCGAGGAGGACGGCCTCCTGTTCAGCTTCGGGTCGCGCACGCCGGTGGCGCTCGCACACCTCATCGAGGACCTGCACCAGGACGAGCCAAGCAAGTCGTGAGCGTGCCCGGCGCCACCGACCTCGAAGGGTCCGTCGACGAGGTCGACCTCGAAGACGTCGTCGCCGCCGACCACGCGCACGTTCGACCTTGGGTGCTCCTCACCGCCCTCGCAGTCGGCCTGGTCGTCGCGACGATCGTCGCGACGGGGATGGGCGCGTTCCATGCGTCACCCGGCGACGTGGTGGGTGTGATCGCACACCGGCTCGGTCTCGACATCGGCACCGAACCCGGCCCGCTGCTCGACTCGGTGATCTGGGAGATCCGGATCCCGCGGGTGCTCCTCGCGATCGTCGTGGGTGGCGCGCTCGGCTGCGCCGGCGCGGCGATGCAGGGCTCGTTCGCGAACCCACTCGCCGAACCCGGGATCATCGGCGTGTCGTCGGGTGCCGCGTTGGGAGCGGTGGCCGCGATCGTCGCCGGCTTCGTGCTGTTCGACACGTGGAGCGTCGCCGGCGCCGCGTTCGTCGGCGGGCTGCTCACCGTCGCGATCGTGTACCTCGCATCACGCTCGAACGGGCGGACGGAGGTCGTCACCCTGATCCTCACCGGTGTCGGCATCAACGCGCTGACCGGTGCCGTGATCGGTTTGATGACGTACCTCTCCGACGACGCGCAGCTCCGCAGCATCACGTTCTGGACTCTCGGCAGCGTCGCGCAAGCCACGTGGTCGAAGGTGCTCGTCGTGGGGCCGATCGCGCTCGTCGGGGTGCTCGTCGCCTGCACCCAGACCCGGAAGCTCGATCTGCTCTCACTCGGCGAGCGGTCGGCACGCCACCTCGGTGTCGACGTGGAGAAGTTCCGCGTGCTCATGCTCGTGGTGATCGCGCTGCTCACCGCGGCCGCGGTCGCGGTGTCGGGGATCCTCCTCTTCGTGGGGCTGGTGATCCCCCACGTGGTGCGGATGGTCGCCGGGCCCGGGCACCGCACGCTCCTCCCCGCATCGGCGCTCGCCGGTGCGCTCGCGGTGTTGGTCGCCGACACGGTCGCGCGCACCGCGATCGCGCCGTCGGAGATCCCGCTGGGTGTGCTCACCGCGCTCGTCGGCGCCCCGTTCTTCCTCTGGTTGTTGCGCCGCACCCGTGCGCGGCAGGGCGGTTGGGCATGACGCGGTCGGGCATGACGCGGTCGGGTGCCACGCGCTGGTCGCGCGTGTCGCGCGTCCCGGCCCGTGTCCCGCGCGGCGCGCCCCTCGTGACCGCGACGTCGGTGTCCGTCGAGCTGGGGCGGCAGCCGATCGTGTCCGACGTCGACCTCGAGGTCCGTGCCGGTGAGGTGGTCGCGCTCGTGGGGCCGAACGGCTCCGGGAAGTCGACCCTCCTGGCCGCGCTCGTGCGCGATCTCCCGCTCGCCGACGGCGCGGTCGCGCTCGACGGCGAGCCGCTCGGTTCGTGGAGCGCCACCGAGCTCGCGATGCGGCGGGCCGTGCTGCCCCAACATCCCGTCGTGACCTTCCCGTTCACGGTGGGCCAGATCGTGCGCATGGCACGCGCGCCGTGGGCCGGCACCGCGCAGGCCGACGACGACGACCGCGAAGTGGCGGCCGCGCTCACCGCGACCGATGTCGCCACGTTCCGGATGCGCGCGTTCACGTCACTGTCGGGCGGCGAGCAGGCGCGGGTGATGCTCGCCCGCGTGCTCGCGCAACGTACACAGCTCGTGGTGCTCGACGAGCCCACCGCGGCCCTCGACCTCCACCATCAGGAGGTGGTGTTGGCCACGGCGCGCCAGCGGGCGGCGGCGGGCGACGCGGTGCTCGTGGTCCTGCACGACCTGGGCTCGGCGGCTGCATGCGCCGACCGGGTCGCGGTGCTCTCCGACGGCCGGATCGTCGCGTGCGGGGCGCCCGACGACGTGCTCGTGCCGGAGCTGCTGAGCGAGGTGTATCGCCACGACGTCGAGGTGCTCGCGCACCCCGTCACGGGGGAGCTCCTCGTGCTGCCGCGCCGTGATTGGATGCCGCCGGAAGCCGATGGATAAGGTATTCATAACCTTACTCAGCGGAGGCAGGATGGCAACGAAAGCGGCGGGAACTCCGGGGCGCGCGGTTGCGGTGTTGGTCGCAGGTGTGTTGGCGTTGGGCAGCGTCCTCTTCGTCGGCGGCAGCGCGGCGGAGGCCGCAGCCACGAAGTCCTCGACGACGAAGGTCGAGGACGCCACCCTGGCGTGGACCGTTTCCCAGTACGTGATGGGCGCCAACCCGGCCGTCCCCAGCCTCTCGGAGGTCCGCCGGGCCGAAGCGCCCGCCACGTTCGTCGCCGCCACGGGCTGGCAGTTCACCGACGGCACCGGCACCTACGACACCAAGACCGGTGCGATGACCCTGTCGTTCCCGGGTGCGCTCGAGTTCGGCAACGTGAACACCGGCAACTACGCGTTCAAGTACGCCAACCCGACCTTGACCCTCGACGCCACGGGCGCGGGCACGCTCAGCGCTGATGTCTCGCTGCGCCCGGTGGGCGCCAGCGCGTTCGACGCGCCCGCGCGGATCGTGGTCGTCGACGTCACGGGCGCGTCACCCACGACGACCAAGGCCAAGAAGAAGACCGAGAAGCACGTCGAGGTGACGGTGGACCCCACGGCGTTCTCGGATCAGATGGTCACCGCCGCCGCCGAACTCGGTGCGTTCTTCAAAGCAACGGGCAGCCAGAACGACGGTCTCAAGCCACCGGACCCGTTGACCGCGGCGTTCGACTACAAGGTCAAGAAGGCGAAGAGCTGACGCCACCCGCCACGCCGACCGCCCTGAGCACGAAGCGGACGGTGGCCTCGATCGTGGTCTCGAGGTCACCGTCCGCGCCGGGCGCGACCCGGCGGGCGCTCACGCACGACATCACGAGCGGCACGGTGTCGGGGTCGTCGACGATCGAGCGCGGGAACGAGCCGTCGACGGCACCTTCCTCGAGGATGCTGCGGAGGATCTCGTCGAGGGTGCGCGCGTGCTCGAAGATGCTGCGGAAGGCGTCGTCCGACAGCACGTCGCGCAACGCGCTCCCCGGCGGGAGGTGGTGGGTCGCGAAGTACTCGAGCTGGCGGCGCACGAAGATCTGGAGCCGGGCGATCGCGCCGTCGGCGCGGTGGAGCTCGACCCGCAGCCGGTCGACGAACCCGGCCATCTCCGCATCGGTGTAGGCGACGAGCAGGGCTTCCTTCGACGGGTAGTAGTTGTACATCGAGGTGCGCGCCATGCCCGCCGCCTCCGCGATGTCGGCGAGCGTGATCGCGTCGTAACCCCGCTCGTACATGAGCTGCGCGAACGCGTCGAACACGCGGGCCGTCGCCTCCCGGCGATGCGCTTCGAGTGAACCTCCTGTGACGCGCGGCATGGCCCGACCCTAGCGGCGCGGCTTCAGCCGTTCCGCCCAGTAGGCGTCGACGCGGTAGGGGACTGCCAGCTCGGTCTTGCCCGCGGTGGCGGGGTCGGTGGCGAGCACCTCCCGCACCTCGTCGAGCACCGCCTCGCGTGCGGCGGGTGGCAGCACGGCGACGTGGCTCACGCTGCGCACGCGGTCGACCATCTCGTCGCGGGTCACGACGTGCTCGTGGTGGAACGTCGCGGCCGTGACCGGCGTGAACCGGGGGCTGCCGATCGCCTCGGTGCTGGCGCCGAACTTGTCGTGCGCGCGCCACGGGGCGCGCTTCTCGACCCGATCCATGATCGACCAGATCGCATCGACCCACGGCTCGGATCGGTCGCGCGCGTTCCAGATCAGGCCCAGCCGTCCGCCCGGACGCAGGACGCGCTGGAGCTCGGCGAGCGCCCGCTCAGCGTCGAACCAGTGGAACGCCTGGGCGACGACGATCGCATCGACCGATCCCCCGCGCAGCGGCAGTGCCTCGGCCACCGCCGACAGCGTCGCCACGTCGGGCTGGGTATGGCGCAGGAGGGCGCGCATCCCGTCGACCGGCTCGATCGCCACGAGCTGCGCGCCGGTGCCGGTGAGGAGGCGGGTGAACTTGCCCGTGCCGGCCGCGAGGTCGACGACGGTGGAGCCCGGCGCGATGCGCAGCGCGTCACCCAGCCAGGCGACCGCGTCGGGCGGATACGAAGGTCGGGCCCGCTCGTACGCGTCGGCTTCGGCCTCGAACCCCGTCGCGGCGACGTCGTGGACGCTCACCGATCGTCGAGTTCCTGTTTTGGCGTCAGCAACGCGCCGTATGGGCGCGATATCGACGCCAAAGCAACGAGCTACTGGCTCGGGGTCCAGCCGTGGAGGCCGCACTCGAGCTTGCCGCTCCCGGCCCAGCGGCCGGCGCGCGGGTCGTCGCCCTCGGCGACGGGTTGCGTGCAGGGCCAGCACCCGATCGACGGGTAGCCCTTCTCGCGCAGCGGGTGCTCGAGCAGCTCGCGGTCGGCGACGTAGAGGTCGATGTCGTCGTGGGTCCAGCTCGCGATGGGGTTCACCTTCACGATGCCGCGCCCGATGTCGTAGCCGACGATCGGTGCGTTGACCCGCGTGGCCGCCTCGTCGCGCCGCAGGCCGGTGAGCCAGCACGCCTTGCCCTCGAGCGCGCGTGCGAGAGGCTCCACCTTGCGCATCTCGCAGCACGCGTCGGTGTCGGACTCCCACAGGTTGTCGGGCTTGATGAGCGGTTCCATCACGCGCAGGTTGAGGTCGTAGCGCTTGCGCACCTGCTCGACGTACCAGAGCGTCTCCGCGAAGTGGTACTGCGTGTCGAGGAACACGACCTCCATCTCCGGCGCGACCTGCATCGCGACGTCGATGAGCACGCAGTCCTGGAACGACGCTGCGAGCACGGCCTGGTCCTTGAACGTCTCCCACGCCCAGCGCACCGCTTCGGTGGCGGGACGGCGCTCGAGCTCGGCCGACACCGCGGCGAGCTCGGCGAGATCCGGCAGTGCCGACACGCGATTTGGGAGCTCTTCCTCCATGATCGTCATGTCGCGCACTCGCTGTCGCCGACCTCGGCCACGTAGGGCCCGGTCTCGTCGAAGTCGACGAAGAAATCTGGCGCTTCCTCGGGAGTGGGGAAGTGGTCGAGATCTTCGAGGGTGCGGTTCACCGCTTTGACCCCGCCCACTCGGACCAGCCAGTCGGAGAAGGTCTCGCCCGCGTCGCGCTCGCCCGCGAACTGCTCGACGACCCGTACGACGGCCTTGGATGCGTTCTTCGCCGGGAGCTTCACCGACTTCTGGCCGAACTCGATCTCCTGCTGGCCGACGCGCCCGCCGAGCAACATCGTGTAGCCCGGGGCCGCCTTGCCGTGGGCGCGGCGCTCGGCACCCGAGAAGCCGATGTCGGCGATGTGGTGCTGCCCGCACGAGTTGGTGCAG
>DASUMF010000416.1:0-2611 GCA_036277835.1 Acidimicrobiia bacterium | reverse complement strand
CCGATCGTGCGCACCGCGCCGCGGAAGCAGTCGGTGCTGCTGTCGGGTGACGGCGACGGCATCGTCGATGCCGCCGCGGCCGGTCTGATCGACGGCCGGCAGCTGGTGCTCGAGTCCGCTGCCCTCAGCGATCCGCAATTGCGCGAGGCGCTCGCCGCGGGGGCCGACGTCGTGCTCACCGACTCGAACCGACGGCGCAGCCAGAACTACTTCGACCGCATCCGCGACGCGGTCGGCGCCACCGAAGGCGCCGGCTCGAGCTACTCCGACTTCCGACTCGAGACCTTCCCCGGCACGGGTGACGACGCCCGCACCGTCACCGAGCAGCGGGTCGCCACGGTCGAGGCGTCGGGTTACGTCACGCCGAGCGACCGCCCCGCGTTCGCGTTCGACGGCGACCAGCGCACCGCGTGGTTGATCGACTCGTCGGAGGCCGATGGCGGCACGATCACACTGCACGTCGACGATCCCGTGCCCGCCGAGCACGTCACGCTCGTGCAACGCGGCGCCGGCCCGGGCACGCAGAGCATCGCGTCGGTCGCGATCCGGGTGAACGGCGGTGATCCGATCCCGGTGACCCTCGGGCCGGAGTCGTTCACCGCCGCGGGCCAGGTGGTGCCGTTCCCCGCCGCCGACGTGCGCGACCTCGAGCTCGAGATCACCGGGCTCGACGTGCCCGAGGGCGCACCGGACAACGGGGTCGGGTTCGCCGAGATCGGCCTCGACGACACGCGTGTCGACGAGGTGGTGCGGCTCCCGGTCGAGCTCGACCAGCGGGCGGGGACGCGTCTCGAAGGCCACCGCTTCGACATCGTGCTCTCGCGGCAGCGCTACGAGCAGGCGTTGCGCAACGACGACGAGCTGGCGATGCACCGTCGCCTCGTGATCCCCGACGCGCGCGAGTTCGGTGTGAACGGCACGGCGCGCGTGAACGCGAATGCGCCCGACGCGGTGATCGACAACGTGCTCGGCACGACCGCGTCCGGCGCGACGTTCGCCGCTTCTTCACATCTGCGCGGCGACGTCGACAGCCGCGCGTCGCGCGCCTTCGACGGAGATCCCACGACCGCGTGGACGTCGTCGTTCGGCAACCAGAGCGGGAGCTGGGTCGAGGCCGCGCTGGCAGCGCCGACGATCGTCGACCGGCTCGCGCTCACCTACGTCGACGACGGCCAGCACGCGGTGCCCACCCAGGTGCACCTCGAGGCCGACGGCGTGCCCGTGCGCACGATGACCGTGCTGCCCGATCCGCGCGACGGCGGTGCCGCCGCGACCGCAGATCACCGCCGGACCGCGACCTTCACCTTCGAGCCGTTCTCGGCCCAGCGCGTGCGGCTCGTCGTCGATGCAGTGCGTCAACCCGCCCTCGCGCCGGCGTCGGGCGCGGCGGCCGAGCTCCCGACCGACCTCCCCGTCGCGCTGGCCGAGGTGACGTTGCCCGGTGTACCGGTGCCGGCGTCACCGGCCACGGTGCCCACCGAGTGCCGCGCCGACCTCGTGGCGGTCGACGGCCGACCGGTGCCGATCCGCTTGCTCGGCGCGCCGGCCGACGCTCGCAGCGGCCTCACGCTCGAAGCGTGCGAGCCGTCGGTCGCGCTCTCGGCGGGGAGCAACACGGTGACCACGAGCGTCGGGCTCGACACCGGCGTCGACGTCGACCGCCTCGTGCTTTCGTCGGGTCGCGACGGCCAGGCCACCGGGGTCGAGGTGCTCGGCGCGCCGCGCTCGGAGTCGGGCGCGTCGGTCCGCGTGGTGGGGCACGGGCCGACGAGCTACGACCTGAAGGTCACCACCGACGGCACCCCGTTCTGGTTGGTGCTCGGCCAGAGCCAGAGCGACGGCTGGGAAGCATCGGTCGAGGGCACGTCGATCGGGACGTCGACGATGGTCGACGGGTACGCCAACGGGTGGAAGATCCGACCGTCGGAGGCGGGCGTCATCGACATCTCGCTGCGGTGGACGCCGCAGCGCACGGTGTGGGTGGGGATCGCGGTCTCGATCGTCGCGGTGCTCGCGTGCCTCGCGGTGGTCGTGCTCACCTGGCGACGGCGACGCGCGCAGGCCGAAGCGGCGGCGGCGAGCCTGCGTGTTGCGCCCGAGGCGCACGCGCCGGGCCGTTACGACGGTCGCGCGCCGTCGGCGGGCGCGACCGTGCTGCTCGCGGTGGGCGCAGCGGTGGGCGCCGCCCTCGTGTCGCGGTGGTGGATCGGGCTCGTGGTCGGCGTCGCGACCGCGTTGGCGTGCGTCACGAGCCGCGGTCGCATCCTGCTCAGCGGTGGCGCACCCGTGGCGCTCGCGCTCGGTGCGCTGTTCGACGTCCCCGAGCTCGGATGGCTCGCGATCACGCTGCTCGCGGCCGACGTCGCGCTCGGCTGGTGGCGCGACCGTGCCGGTCGCACCGGTCCCACTGCTCGCGAGGGTGACGTCGAGGGTGAGGTCGCGCCCGACGAGCCGGCGCCGGAGCTCACGCCGTCGGGCTGACCGTCACGTCGATCGTGTCGAGCGGCGTGGTGCGGCGCGGCGTCAACACGCCGTGCACCGCGCGCACGCGGAACGGTCGCCCCGGTGTGAGGATCTCGACCTCGCCGGCGGGGCCCCGAACCTTCGCGCC
>DASUMF010000415.1:0-2788 GCA_036277835.1 Acidimicrobiia bacterium | reverse complement strand
CGGCCACGGCGGCGTGAACGGCCGCGGCCCGCCGTAGAGGTCGAGGCTCGGCACCTTCGTGAGTTGCGACATGTCGGCGAGCTCGGGGTACGGCTGACCGGAGAAGACTGTCACCTCGTGACCAAGTTCGGTCAGCTCGCGGGCGAGGTACATCGTGTAGACGCCCTGGCCGCCGCAGTGCGGGTTGCCGCGATAGACGAGCCAGGCGATGCGCAGGGGGGAATCAGAGGAAAGCATGAGTCGGTCAGTCTCGCAGACGACCCCGGGTTGGTGCGAACGCGCCGCGAGACGCCCTAAGTGCTCAGAGTGGGAGGAACTGCAGCGCGTAGAGCACGGCGGTGAGCGAGAGGCCGTCGAGCATCTCGCCGCGGCGGACCAGCGCCCGCACCTCGTCGACCGACACCCATTCGACCCGTTCCGCTTCGCCGGGGTCGGACGGATCGCCGACGAGCGTCGCGCCCTCGGCCACGAAGATGTGGAACCGCTGGTCCGACAGACCGTTGGTGGGCTGGAACGTGACGAGGGGCGTGAGGGGTCCCGGACGCCAACCGGTCTCCTCGAGCGCCTCGCGCGCGGCCGCCGCCTCCGGCGTCTCGCCCGGATCGATGCGTCCGGCCGGGATCTCCCACCCCCAGGTGTCGGTGATGAAGCGGTGGCGGTAGATCAGCAGGAGGCCACGGTCCGGGTCGTGCACCACCGTGCCGGCGGCGAAGTTGGGCATGCGCACGACGTGGTGCTCGAAGCGCTCGCCGTGCGGCACCTCGACATCGACGAGGGTGAGTCGAACCCACTCGCTGTCGTAGAGCTCCCGCTCACCGTGCACGATCCAACGCATGCCGCCAGTGTCGCAGACTGCACATGACGCGCATGGTTAGCCTGAGCGACCGGTGAGCGAACGTGTGGTGACCGAGTACGTCTGGCAACTGCCGAAGCGTGGCGTGCCGCGCGTGCGCGATCGCGCGGTGCTCCTCGCGCACGGGGCGGGCTCCGACATGCACGGCGCCGCGCTCGTGGCCGTCGCCGACGCGCTCGCCGCCGCGGGCGTCGCGTCGTTGCGCTTCAACTATCCGTACCGCACCAACGGGAAGAAGGCACCCGACCGCCCCAAGGTGCTCGACGCCGCGACGCGTGAAGCGGCGGCGGAGCTCGCGCGCCGGGCGAAGCTCCCGCCGGAGCACCTCGTGCTCGGCGGGCGCTCGATGGGCGGTCGCTACTGCTCGATGGTGGTCGGCGCCGACGACGATCCCGTGCCGGCGTTGGGCCTGCTGCTCCTCGGGTATCCGCTGCACGCCGCGGGCAAGCCCGACCAGCCGCGGGTCGAGCACTTCCCGCGCCTCCGCGTCCCGGTGCTCTTCGTGAGCGGCACGCGTGACGCACTGGCGTCGAAGCCCGCCCTCACCGCGGCGGCCCGGAAGGTGAAGGGACCGCGCTCGTTCCACTGGCTCGACACCGCCGACCATGGCTACCGGCCGCTGAAGAGCAGTGGCCGCACCGCGGCCTCGGTGCTCACGGAGGTGGGTGCGATCGCGAGCGACTGGGTAACACAGCTCCCGAGCAGTTGACGCCAAAGAGTTGACGAACCTGCCGGAACGCGCGCGAAATGGTGGGAACGACGGCAGCGCGGCCGACCGGACCAAACCAGGAACGTCAACCGGCAACGGGGGTTCTCATGGCGGGTACCGAGCTGGGCCAGAGCGCACTCGAGCGGGTCGAACCGCAACGAGGCCGTCTCGGAGCAGCACTCCACGACTACGAGCTCGCGGTGCTCGATCCGGGCGCCGACTGGGCCGGTCGGGTCGCCGCACCGCTCGACCGTCTGCGCGTCGCCTTCGAGGAGCACGTCGAGTTCACCGAGGGACCCGACGGATTGTTCGAGCACATGCTCGACGACGACACCATCGAGGTCGCGTCGGAGATCGACCAGCTTCGCCGTGACCACATCACGGTCGCGGTCGCGATGGAGCGGGCCCGGGAAGGCTTGGCGAGCCCGCCGTCCGACGAGGCGCACCTCCGTGAGATCGTCGCGTCGGTCGCTCGGCTCGTGGGCCGCCACCGGCGTACCGGCGCCCAATTGCTCTACGACGTGTACAGCGTCGACACGCCCGGCGGCGACTGATCCCACCGGCGGTCACCCGCGGGCGCCCCGGTGCGCCAAACTGTCGGCGTGCGTGTGTTCCGGTGCTTCGCGTTCGTCGACATGTGCGGCTTCACGCGCATGAACGACACCCTCGGTGACGACGAGGCGGTCGGCGTGCTGTCGGCGTTCCGCGCGTTGGTACGCCAACTCGCGCCCGATCACGGCATCCGTGTGGGTCAGTGGCGGGGCGACGGCGCGATGTTCGTGTCGACCGAGACGCGCCCGATCGTCGGGGGCATGCTCGACCTGGTCGAACGGCTCGAGAGCGCCGACGTCGTGTTGCCGTTGCGCATCGGGATCGCATCGGGTGACGTGATCCTCTTCGAGGGCGACGACTTCATCGGGATGGCGATCAACCTCGCGTCGCGGCTGTCCGACGTCGCCGCGCCGGGTGAGATCCTGTGCACGCGCGACATCGTCGAGCAGATGGGCGAGGGGTTCGAGGCGGTGCCGCTCGGCGCCCGTGCGATCCCCGGCATCGTCGCACCCATGGAGCTGTGGCGGATCCCCGTCCCCGAGCGCGAAGACGAGCTGCCGCTCTCGTTCGTCGAATGAGCGGCGCGGCCGACGCGTTCGTCGTCACGTCCGGACGTCCGCTCGCGGGCCGCGTGCGCGTGTCGAGCGCGACGAAGAACCTCGGCCTCAAGCTGA
>DASUMF010000414.1:0-9403 GCA_036277835.1 Acidimicrobiia bacterium | reverse complement strand
ACCGAGGTCGACCGCCACGACGGTCGCCTGCTCGATCGCGAGCACCGTGCCCGAGGCTCCCTGCTCGGCGACGGCCGCCAGTGCGAACAACGGCGCGCTCGCACCCGTGGCCGGCAGCGCGGGAACCGCACCACCTGCGATCGCCTGTGCGTCCTTGGGTGACACGCCGGCCACCGCGACGAGCTGACCCAGGTCGAGCTCCGCGAGCGACGCACCCACTCCCAACACGCGCAGGAGGCGGGGGTCGGCGTAGTCGGTCGTCGCGCCCGTGGGCGCACGGGTCGCCACCGGGAGGCTGCGGGTGACGCGGCCGACCATCGACACCGCGGCGCCCTCGTCGGTGCACAGCACCGCGGCCGCGCCGGCGGCGCCACCCGTGTCGGCCCCGATGACGAGCGTGCCCGCCGCGGCGTCGGCGACCGCCTGGAGCGCCGCGGGTCCGCCACCCAGCTGCTCGCGGACGTCGACGTGGTCGGGAAGATCGAGCCCGGCGAGCAGTGGCGCGCTGTTCCCGCCTTCGAGGAGCGGGAAGTCGCGGCTGACGAACACCACGGTGGTGACGGCATCGGTCGGCGTCGCGCCGAGGGCGGCACGACCGGCCGCGACCGCGAGCGTGACGACGTCTTCGTCGTCGCCGACGATGCGGACGCCGCCCGCGGACCAGGCCGGGAGCGCGGTGCCGATGGAGTGGATCACGGGCTCACCTGCATGTCGTCGAGGGCGGTCGTCCGGCGCGAGGTGCAGCGGGCTGACGCTATCGTCAAGTTATCAGCCCCTTCCTGCGACCGAGCCGGTCACCGCATGACACGACGGTGCAGGTGCGTGGCCTCCTGCGCGGCCCGGGCGAGCACCTCGTAGCCGTCCTCGCGCACGATCTCCTCCTCGTGGGCGCGCACCGACTCGACGGTCAACGCGTCGTCGACGACCCCCGGTGTGAGGCCGAGGAAGAAGCGCGCCACCCGCCCTCCTGCCACGCTCAGGATCTCGCCGTTGAGCGTGCACTCGGGGTGCGCCAGCCAGCCGACCACCGGGGCGACCAGCTCCGGAGCGAGGCGCTCCGCCCACGCGTCGCCCGTTCCGGTTCGCCACGACTCGGGCGCCGCACGCGACCCGGCCGACATGGCGGTGAACGCGATCGGCGCGATCGCGTTCACCCCGATGCCGTGCTCCGAACCCTCGAGCGCGAGCACCCGGGTGAGGCCCCAGAGCCCGGCTTTCGAGGCCGCGTACGCGCTCGAGCCGGGCACGCCGAGGAGGCCCGAGTTCGACGTGGTGAACACGACGCGGCCCGATCCCTGTGCGGTCATCGACGGCCACGCCGCGCGCGCCGTGGCGAACGCGCCACGCAGGTTCACACCGACCACCTCGTCCCACAGCGCGTCGTCGGTGTCGGCGAGGTCGGCCGAGCGCAGCACCCCGGCGTTGGCGATCACCGCGTCGATGCGCCCGAAGGTCGCCAACGCCGACGCCACGACGCTCGCTGCCTCGCCGGGCTCGGCCACGTCGCCCTCGTACCCGACGGCGCGGCCGCCGGCGGCGACGATCTCGTCGACGACCGCCGCCACGTCGCGCGAGCCGGGCCGGTCGTTCACCACGAGCGCGGCGCCGCGAGCAGCGAGCAGCCGCGCGTGCTCACGGCCGAGCCCGCGACCGGCGCCCGTCACGAGCGCGACGAGCCCGTCGAAACGCAGCATCGGCTCCCCGTTCACGCGACACTCTCCCGATCGGTCTGCACCGATCGACCGTACCGACCCGGAGGGTCCGACGCCATGACCGCCACGAACACGACGGCCGACTCGTGAGCAACGTCAGGGTCGAGCGTCACGACCACGTCGCGGTGGTCACGCTCGACCGTCCGCCGGTGAACGCGCTCGACGCCGCGACCTTCGCCGAGCTGGGCGACACGTTCGACTCGTTCGCCCACGACCGCTCGGTGCGCGCCGCGGTGCTCGCGGCGGCCGGCGAGCGCGTCTTCTGCGCGGGCGTCGATCTCCAGGACTCCCCACGGCGCCACCGGCCCGACGGGCGCCAGGAGGACGGCGGGCCGCAAGGTGACCCGGCCGACCAGGTCGACCCGGGCCTCGTCGTGCGCCGCTGCTTCTGGGGCATCCACGACTGTGCGGTGCCGGTGATCGCGGCCGTCGAAGGCGCCGCGATCGGCGCCGGCGTCGCACTCGTCGCGTCGTGCGACCTCATCGTGGCCTCGGAGCGCGCGACCTTCGCGCTCCGGGAGATCAACGTCGGCGTCCTCGGCGGCGTGAAGCACGCGCAGCGACTGCTCGGTCCGTACTTGGCCAAGCGCATGTTCCTCACCGGCGACACCGTTCCCGCGTCGGAGCTCCACCGTGTCGGCGCGGCCGAACCGATCGTCGCGCCCGGCGAAGCGGTCGCCGCTGCCGTCACGCTCGCGGAGCGGATCGCGGCCAACAGCCCGATCGCGGTGCGGCTCGCGAAGGAGTCGGCGAACCGCGTCGAGCACCTGAGCCTGCAGGACGGGTACCGGTTGGAGCAGGACTACACGACGCGAGTGAACCGCTACGCGGACTCGACCGAGGCGCGCCAGGCGTTCCTCGAGAAGCGCGACCCCCAGTTCGGATGGGAGTGAGCAACCCGTGACCGCCGAGTCTGTCATTGGCGACATCGAACCGACGCTGCGCCGACCGACCGACGAGCTGGGTCCGCGCGCGCAACGCACCGTGGTGCGGATCCTCGCCGCCACGCGTGACGTGTTCTTGACCCAGGGCTACGGGGGCACCTCGATCGACGACATCGCGCAGCGCGCCGGCGTGTCGCGCGCGTCCTTCTACACCTACTTCCCCACCAAGCGCGACGCGCTGCTCGCCTTGGGCAACGACGCCACCGCGGGGGCGGGCGCCCTCGTCGACGAGCTGGGCCGGATCGAGCCGCCAGTCGAGTTCGCGACGCTCGAAGCCTGGATCGGCGCGTATCTCGCGTTCCTCGACGAGTACGGCGGGTTCGCGCTGGCGTGGGGTCACGCAGCGTACGAGGACGACGAGCTGCGCGTCGCGGGCACGCGCGGCCATCTCCGACTGTGTCGACGTCTCGGCGACGCGCTCGAGTCGTTGCGCGGCGCGCCGGTCGGCGACGCCACCACGCAGGGACTGTTGCTCTTCAGCATGTTGGAGCGCGGCTGGGCGCAGGCGCGGCTGTACGAAGGCGCGATCGACATGGGGCAGCTCCGGCGCGACGCCACCGACGTGCTCGCGCGGATGGTCGGCACGCCGTGCGCCCGCGAACATCGTTGACCCGGAAAGCCGCTTTTCAACACCGATGAAGCGCTGACGCGCGTCGGCGCGCGATGTTCGACCGCGCGCCGGGGGGTGACTTGATACAAGCGTCAAGTGTCGTTATGGTGCGCGAGCAACGCGTTCGAATCACTCGCTCCTTGGGGGGAATTGATGTCACGCAACAAGGTCACCAAGCTGCTCGTCGCGCTCTGTGCGACCAGCTTGCTGCTCGCCGGCACCGCCGGGAGCGCCCTCGCCGCCACCGCGACGCCGAGCAACGGCACCATCAAGACCGAGGGGCCGTGCGACAAGAAGCTCAGCACGGTGCCGGCCACCGGGATCATCGTCGGTGCGACGCCGTCGCTCGACCTGAAGGACCAGGCCGACGCGCTGCTGACCGCGGCGAAGGTCTTCAACAAGAAGTACAACGGCATCGGTGGTCACTGCTTCGACGTCAAGTGGTGCGACACCAAGTTCGACCCGAACGTGGGCGCGGACTGCGCGCGGAAGGTCGCGGCCAGCAACGACATCGCGACACTGAGCGACACCGACGGCGGCCCCGGTGAGGCAGACATCATCTCGATCACGAAGGACGCTGGGATTCCTCGGGTCGGCGTGAGCCCGGGTACCGGCGAGCTGGGTGCCTCCAACAGCTACATCATCGGTGCGGGCGGCGCGGGCACGACCTTCATGATGGTCCCGCCGCTCACGAAGGACGGCTTCAAGAAGATCTACATGATCGGCGTCGACAGCCCGCAGATCGACGCACTCAAGGGCATCATGGGCACGATGGCCAAGGCGTACGGCGCTGAGATCGTCGGGCTGTCGAAGGTGACCGCGGGCACCACCGACTACCAGCAGTTCGTGCTCGCGGCCCAAGACGCCGGGGCCGACTCGGTCATCCTGCCGCTCGGCGACAACGAGGCCAACCAGGTGCTCCAGGCCGCCCAGCAGCTCGGCAGCAAGCTCGAGTTCTCGGTGAGCCTCGGGACCTTCGGTCGGGAGGACATCAAGAAGCTCGGGAGCTTCGCGAAGCAGATGCACTTCAACGCCGAGATCCCGCCCGCCACCGCGAGCACGAAGACGTGGCCGGTGTTGAAGAACATCACCGCCGACCTCGCGTCGGACGGTTCGAAGGAGAACCAGAAGGAGAGGCTCAAGACGAGCCCCGTGCGTTCTTGGATCGCCCTCTGGCACCTCAAGACGATCATGGAGAACTCGGGTTCGGACCTCAACAACATGACCCGTGAGTCGGTCACCGCGGCGATGAACGCGGCCACCGACGTCGACACGTTCGGGCTCATCCCGCCGTGGACGCCGAACAAGCCGAGCAACATCCTCGGTGGCGTGTTCAGCCGGGTGTCGAACCCCTGGTACTACAACGTGACGTGGAACGGCAAGGACTTCGTCATCGCCAAGGACCGGATGAACGTCGAGAACGAGCTCAACGGCGTCACCAAGTACGACCAGCCGACCACGAGCTAGTTCGAGCAGCACCAACGCAATCCCGTCGGGCCGGGCGTGCTCCCGTTGATGGGGCACGCCCGGCCTGACAATCTCTTGCACGGGCGGCCCACCGGTCGCCGCGTCCCCTCTCACGGCGGCGAGGCGTGAACGTGTCAGAGCTCTTCAACGACGACCTCACGTTCTATCTGCAAGTCCTCGTCACCGGGCTCGGGGCCGGCGCCGCCTATGCCCTGTTCGCCCAGGGCGTGGTGCTCATCTACCGCGGTTCGGGCATCGTGAACTTCGCCCAGGGCGCGCTGGGCATGCTCGCGGCGTACATCACCTTCTTCGAGCTCCGCACCACCCATCAGGTCCCGATCGGCCTCGCCGTCGCGATCGGCATCGGGAGCTCGGTCGTCGTGGTGCTGCTGTTCCAGGTGCTGGTGCTGCGCCTGCTCTCGACCGCGGCGCCCATCGTCCGCCTCATCTCCACCCTCGGGCTGCTCGTCGTCGTCCAGTCCGCCGTCGTGCTTCGCTACGGCGACTCGAACGTTCCCGTCGAGCCCTACCTCCCCCACGACGTGTTCCGGTGGGGCGACGTCGTCGTGCAGGAGTACGTCCTGTACGTGATCGGCATCACGCTCGTCGTCACGTTCGCGCTCTGGGCGTTCGTCCGCTACAGCCGCATCGGGCTCGCGATCAGCGCCGCCGCGCAGAACGAGCAGGCCGTGCAGACCATGGGGTGGTCGCCCAACAAGCTCTCCGCCCTCACGTGGGGTCTCGGTGCGGGCCTCGCGGGACTGGCGGGCGTGCTGATCGCGCCGCTCACCGGCCTCTCGACGATCACCTTCACCCTCGTGGTGGTCGTCACCGCGATGGCCGCCGCGCTGCTCGGCGGTTTCCGGTCGTTCCCACTCACGCTGGTCGGCGGTCTCCTCATCGGCTTCGGCGAGGCGTGGGTCGTGCGCAAGCAGATCGCCATCCAGGACTTCTTCGGCGTCAACACGCTCACCGGGTTGGCGCGCGCCATCCCGTTCCTGCTCATCCTGCTCGTCCTGGTCGTGCGCGGTCGGGGCCTCCCACTGCGCAGTCACATCACGGATCGCCTGCCGAAGCTCGGCACCGGCCAGGTGAGCATCCCGGGGCTGCTGATCGGCTCGGCCGTCCTCCTCCTCCTCATCTTCGGCGTGATGGACGACACGTGGGCAGCCGCCACGAACGTGTCGATCATCTCGGCGATCGTCGTGCTCTCGATCGTGGTGCTCACCGGCTACGCCGGCCAGCTCTCCCTCGGCCAGTGGGCGTTGGCCGGGTGCGGCGCACTCATCGCCGGGTCGTTCGTGCTGCGCTTCGACATGCCCATGGAGCTCGCCATCCCGCTCGGGGTGCTGCTCACCATTCCGATCGGGCTGATCTTCGCGCTCCCCGCCTTGCGCACGCGAGGCGTCAACCTCGCGATCGTCACACTCGGGCTCGGCTACACGATCTCAGGCGTCGTGTTCGCGAACACCGACTGGATCGGCGCGCGGTTCGGCGGCGCGTTCAACAGCGGCACCGAGGTCGGTCGCGCGAATCTCTTCGGCCTCGACGTCGACAACGCCACCCACCCGCAGCGGTGGGCCGCCGTCTGCCTCGGCGCCTTCGTGCTCGCCGGCCTGGTGGTGGCGAACCTGCGACGGTCGCGCACCGGACGGCGTCTCATCGCGGTGCGCACCAACGAGCGGGCCGCGGAGTCGCTCGGGATCAGCGTGTTCGGGGTGAAGCTCTACGCCTTCTCGGTGGCGGCGGGCATCGCCGGGCTCGGCGGGATCATGTACGGCTTCCACGCCAACACGATCACGTACGAGCAGTACAGCCCCCTGCAGTCGATCTTCAGCGTCGGGTGGGCGGTGATCGGTGGCCTCGGATACGCGATCGGCTCGTTGGCCTCGGCGCCGAACGCGATCGGCGGCCTCGGCACGCGCTTCATGGACGACGCGCTCAGCATCGGCAACTGGGACCAGGTCGTCGGCGGTCTCCTCCTGCTGCTCGTGATCGTGCTGAACCAGGACGGCATCGCCGAAGTGGCGAGCAGTGGGCTCCGTCCGCTGTTCGAGAAGCTGCACCTCGTACGGCGAGCGGCGGCCGGACGCGCGCTTCCCGACCGCCCGAGCGAGCCGGTCCCCGCCGGCACGCTCGTGGTCGACCACCTCACCGTCCGCTTCGGCGGCGTCACCGCGGTCGACGACGCGAGCTTCGAGGTGCGCCCCGGCGAGGTCGTCGGGCTCATCGGCCCCAACGGTGCAGGCAAGACGACGATCATCGACGCGGTCACCGGTTTCGTGAAGCCGTCGGCCGGCGACCTCCGGCTCAACGACGCTTCGATCGCCGGGTGGTCGGCCACGAAGCGCGCCCGACGCGGCCTGCGCCGCTCGTTCCAGTCGCTCGAGCTGTTCGACGACGTGAGCGTGGAAGACAACATCCGCGCCGGCGCCGACGACGCCACCACCATCTCGTGGTTCACCGACCTGTTCTGGCCCGGGAAGCACGAGCTCGCGCCCACGGCGGTGTCGGCGATCCGGGAGTTCGACCTCGAGCCGCACCTCCACCAGGTGCCCGACGAGCTGCCCTACGGCCGACGCCGCCTCGTCGGCATCGCACGCGCCGTGGCGTCCGGGCCGTCGGTGATCCTGCTCGACGAGCCGGCGGCCGGCCTCGACGAGACGGAGAGCCAGGAGCTCGCTCGACTCATCCGGCGCCTCGCCGACGAACGACAGATGGCAGTGCTGCTCGTGGAGCACGACGTCAACCTCGTCATGTCGACGTGCGACCGCATCATCGTGCTCAACTTCGGTCAGGTGATCGCGACCGGCACGCCCGCTGAGGTGCGCGACGACCCCGCGGTCCGTGAGGCGTACCTCGGTGGCGGCGACGAGAACCTCACCACCTCGACGCCGGCCTCGACCACGACGGCGACCGCGGCTGATCCCGATGCGGCTGCGACGACCCCTGGGACCCCGACATGACGACGCTCCTCGAGTGCACCAACCTCTCGGCCGGCTACGGCCAGCTCGCAGCGATCCGCGACATCGACCTCCACATCGACGCGGGCGAGGTGGTCGCGCTGATCGGACGCAACGGCGCCGGCAAGTCGTCGACCCTGCTCGCGCTCTCGGGCGCGCTCAAGCCCATGCAGGGCGAGGTCCGCTGGAAGGGCGAGGTCACGAAGGCGCCGCTGCACGTGCGGTGCGGCGAAGGCCTCAGCTACCTCACCGAAGAGCGCTCGATCATCATGAACATGAGCGCGGCCGACAACCTCCGCCTCGGCGGCGTGAGCCGCGAGCACGCGGTCGAGATGTTCCCCGAGCTCGCGCCGTTGCTGAAGCGGACGGCCGGCCTGATGTCGGGCGGCGAGCAGCAGATGCTCGCCCTGGCGCGCGCGTTGGGACGCGACCCCGAGGTGCTCCTCGCCGACGAGCTGTCACTCGGTCTCGCGCCGCTCGTCGTGACGCGGCTCCTCAACGCGATCCGCGCCGCGGCCGACGAGCGCGGTGTCGGCATCCTCCTCGTGGAGCAGCACGTGCGCCAGGCGCTCGCGGTCGCCGATCGTGTCTACGTGATCGATCGCGGGTCGATCACGATGTCGGGCCCGGTGAGCGAGATGATGGGCCGCATCGACGAGATCGAAGCCGCCTACCTCAGCACCGCCACCTGAGGGCAGGCGCACCGTGGTGACGTTCGACAACCGGATCACCCGGATGCTCGGGATCGACATCCCGATCGCGAACGCACCGATGGGCGGTGTCGTCACCCAGCACCTCGTCGGAGCGATGGCCGAAGCAGGCGCCATCGGAGTGCTCCCCAACGCGATGACGCGCGGCCGCGACAACATCCGTGCGGTGCGCGAACTGACCGACCGGCCACTCGGGGCGAACATCCACGTCGGCGCGGCCGAGAAGACGCCGTTCGACGTGTTCGTGGAAGAAGGCATTCGCTTCGTCACGACGTGCATCGGACCGGTTCCGAAGAACGTGGCCCAGATGCAGGCGTCCGGGCTCAAGGTGTTCCACGTCGTCACCTCGCTCGACGAAGCGCAGCGCGCCGCCGACGCGGGCGTGGACGGGCTGGTGGTCGAGGGCTTCGAGGCCGCTGCCCTGCGTGGCGACACCGAGGTCCCGCTGATGGTGCTGCTCCCACTCGTCACCGGTCGCGTCGATCTGCCCGTGATCGCGGCCGGTGGCATCTCCGATGGGGTGGCGATGGCCGCTGCGTTCGCGCTGGGCGCCGAGGGCGTCTCCATGGGGACGCGGATGATCGCCAGCGTCGAGGCCGCGGTGCACGACAACTACAAGCAGGCGGTGGTCACGGGGACGGAGGTCGACACGATCGTGGTGAACCGCCACGAGGAGGCCCCGCTGCGCGTGCTGCGCACGCCGACGACCACGAAATTCCTCGACCCCGCGATGGGGAACGCCTTCACCGAGTTGGTGCCGTCGATCTTCGAGCTCTATCGCGACGGCGACATGGAGGCCAGCTTCGCGTGCGTCGGGATGGTGGCCGGTCGCATCG
The DNA here is from genome assembly GCA_036277835.1 of Acidimicrobiia bacterium. GTDB lineage: Bacteria > Actinomycetota > Acidimicrobiia > IMCC26256 > DASPTH01 > DASUMF01. The sequence continues at coordinate 161 of DASUMF010000414.1, read as the reverse complement.
AGGAAGTGGAACCGGTCGCGGAGATCATCGGGCGCACCGTCGAGGAGTTCGGGGCCGCCATCGCTCGCTTGGCGCTCGACCACGGCGTCGACACCACGAAGCTCAGGTAGCGGGGTTCTCGGCGCGCTGCTGCTCGATCATGGCGCGGAAGCCGTCGATGG
>DASUMF010000413.1:0-5095 GCA_036277835.1 Acidimicrobiia bacterium | reverse complement strand
CACCCCCTACGAGACGCTGGACCCGATGCCGCTCGCGGTCACGGTCAACCTCACCGTCACCCAGACGAACGCCCTGGGCTGGCTCGCCCTGTTCCCGGGCGACATCCCCTTCCCGGGCACCTCGAGCATCAACTGGTTCGGCAACAACCAGGACATCGCCAACAATGCGGTCGTCTTCATCCCGGACGACGGCAACATCGTCCTCCGGTGCGGGGGCACCGCCGGCGCACGCGCCCACATCGTCATCGACATCATCGCGGCGTCGGTCCCGATCGACTACGCGTCGGCGACGGCTTCCGAAGCGCGTGGAGTGCTCTCGGCCGCGCGCGACCAGCTGTCGCAACTCACCAATTCCTGGACCGCACGCTGACGCAACCGGCGCGCGGGTCTGCCAGGACCTGATCCGGGCGCACAGGCCGGTCACGGGAGCTTCGCTTCGCGTGCACCGGTGGTCCATCGGCGTTTCACCGGCTCGTCATGTCGGCTGGGCACGCTGCAGGTGCAGTCCCCCACCTGCGGAGGTTCCCATGATCACCCGTCGCGATCTCCTGAAGGGCTCGGCACTCGCCGGACTCGGCATCCTCGGCGCGGGCATGCTCGACGGCCTGACGTTCACGTTGCCTGCATCCGCGCAGACCGGCGGGTTCGGCGCACTGCAGCCCGACCCTGCCGGCGTGCTCGATCTGCCGGTCGGCTTCAGGTACGACGTCGTCTCGCGAGCCGGTCAGGCGCTGCGCGGGCAGGCAAGTGGGCTCGTGCCGGGCCGTCCAGACGGCACCGCGGCGTTCCCAGGCCCGTCGAACGGCGTCTGGCTGGTCAACAACCACGAGCAGGGAGGGACGACGACGTTTCCCGCCGTCGCGGCGCCCGAGCTCACCTATGACCCGGGCGCCACGGGCGGCACCACGACGCTGCTCGTCGACAAGCACAACCAGCTCGTGTCCGAGTACGTCAGCCTGGCCGGCACGTTCAACAACTGTGCCGGCGGCGCGACGCCCTGGGGCACCTGGCTCACCTGCGAGGAGACCGAGCAGCGCGCCGGCAGCGGAGGCTTCACCAGGGACCACGGCTTCGTCTTCGAGGTGTCACCCGACGACCCGGGCGCGAACGAAGCACCGACGCCGCTGTCCGCACTCGGACGGTTCGCGCACGAGGCCGTCGTCGTCGACCCGGAGCGGGGTCACCTCTACCTCACCGAGGATGCCAGCAGCCCGAACGGCCTCCTCTACCGGTTCACCCCGGCGACGCTGCCGAACGCGTTGCACACCTTGCGCGACGGCGGTGTCCTCGAGGCGTTCTCGTCACCGGGCGTGCCCGACCTGTCGGTGTTCGACCAGCTCGGCACCCAACTCCCCGTGCAGTGGACACCGGTCCCCGACCCGTCCGGGATCCCCGTCTCGACGCGCAAGCAGTTCGGCGCCGAAGTGACGCGGAGCCGCAAGTACGAAGGGCTGTGGTGGGGCAACGGGCGCGCCTACGTCGTGTGCTCGTTCGCCCGGTTCAGCGACGGCAGCGCCGCCGAGCACGACGGGCAGGTCTGGTCGTACGACCCGGCCGCGCAGTCGCTCACGCTCGAGGCCTACTTTCCGGTGAACACCGACCCCTCCGGCAGCGGGGCCGACGTGCCGGACGGACCGGACAACATCACGGTGAACCCGTGGGGCGGCGTGTTGGTGGCCGAAGACGGCATCGGCACCCAGCACCTCGTCGCGGTCGTCGAAGGGCAGCCGTTCCTGCTCGCCCGCAACGCGCTGAGCGAGAGCGAGTTCACCGGGGTGAACTTCGCACCGGACCGTCACACGCTCTTCGCCAACATCCAGGACGAGGGCTACGTGCTCGCGATCACCGGGCCCTTCGCCCGCCTCAGAAGGGTGTGACGCGACGCGCTCAGCGATCGCTGGGCCAGTTGGGTTGCATGAGGTGCCACTGCTCGGGCTCGGCGCGGATCAGCTCCTCGAACACGTGCGCGAGGGCCTGCGTCACGCGGCTGACATCCTCTCGGATGGTGCCGACGCGCTCGGTCGGGACGGGTGGGCGGATCACCAGGCGCTGGTGACCGTGCGGCTCGAAGTAGCAGCCGACCGGGATCAGCGGCGCGCCGCTGCGCAGCGCGGTGAGCGCGGGACCGCCCGGCATCGTCGTGCGCTCGCCGAAGAAGTCGACCTCCACGCCGTCGCCGGTGAGGTCGCGGTCGCACAGCAGGCACACCGCGTCGTTGTCGCGCAGCGCCCGGAGCACCTCGGCCCCGGCTGACGACGACAGCGGGATCACGCGCATGCCGAGCTCGGCGCGCGTGCGCACGAACCAGTCGAACAGCTCAGGCGGCTCGAGCGGCTCCGCGACGACGGCGACCGACACGCCCTGCGCGGCGAGCCATGCGCCGGCGAAGTCCCAGTTGCCGAGGTGCGGGAGCGCGAGCACGACCCCCTTGCCCTCGTCGAGCGCGGTGCTGATGTGGTGGTAGTCGACCGTCTCGGTGTGGGAGTTCAACCACTCCACCGACGCGCCCGGCAGGCGGAACAGCTCGTAGAAGTAGCGACCGTACGAGTCGAAGGTGCCGGCAACGGATCGCGTGCGCTCGCTCGACGAGAGCGACGGGCCGCGCACGCGCTCGAGGTTGCGCTCCACCTGGCGGACCCGCTTGCCCATGAAGCCGAGCCCGACGACCTGCGCGAGCCCGCGGGCGACCGGTGCACCCACGCGCTCGGGGATCAGGCGGGCGACCTCCGCACCGGCCCGATAGGCGTAGTACGGGCTACGGCCTGCCATCGATGCGTCGACCTCGCGAGGAACGAGTCAGGGACGGCGCGGTGACGAGCCGGATCGGTCACGGGTGCCGCCGGGTTGCGGTCGGCGCGCGGCCCACCACTCGGCGAGCGTGCCCGCCCGCGGCTCGTCGGGCGTCGCGCGGAACCGGGCGTGACGCGTGCGGCGCGCCCGCTCGGGTGTCGCCTGACGCCACACCTTCACGAAGCGCTGCACCGCGGTGAATGCCGTGAGCACCAACATGATCCAGAGCACCGGCACGAGGATGTCGAACGCGAAGCCGATGCCGAGCAGCACCATCCGCTCGGCCCGCTCCATGAGGCCGCCCCGAGCGACGAAGCCGAGCGACTCGGCACGGGCGCGCTCGTAGGTGATGAGCATCGAGAGCGCGAGCACCGCCATGACGAGGATCGGCAGGCGCTCTCCTTGGTCGGCGAGGTACCACGCGACGCCGAGGAAGATGACCGCGTCGGCCACGCGGTCGCAGACGGAGTCGAAGAAGGCCCCGCGCGGCGTGGCGCGCCCACTCGTGCGCGCGACCGAGCCGTCGAGGATGTCGGGCAGCCCCGTGAGGATCAGACCGAGCACACCCCAGAGGAGGTGGCCGGAGGCGACGGCGAACGCGGTGGCGACTGCGAAGCCGAGCCCGATGATGGTGAGCCCGTCGGCGGAGATCCCTGCCTTGCCGAGGCCTCGGCCCACCGGTTCCAGCCCTCGCTCGACCGATGCGCGCCAGCGGCCGTCGAGCATGCGGTGCTCCTCGGATGGACGACGTCAGGAGGGGCGGACACGCCCGCTCTCGGGTGTACGTGCCAACGCTACCAGCCCCTCCCCTTGCTTCCGGCGACAGGCGCTCGTTCGATCGTCTCGAATCCGGGAACGGCGGCTGAGCTCACCTTCGACGTTCGACGCGAGGCCGCGTACGCGCTCGCCTGCCGCTCGTCGGTCGCTGAGCCTCTGACCCCCGGACCGGATTTCTCGGATTTTTCCAATTTTCTTCGGGATCGGGCCAGATCGGGCGGATAACTGTCATACCCCCGTGTTGTGATGGTCTCGATGTACAGCGTGATCGACGACCTCGACGGGCTGCGGTGCCGGGAGACCTCCTGGCTCGAGGCGCGCCACGACGAGCTCGTCCGCGAGGTCCGGCGCCTGCAAATGGAAGACATCGCCGTGATTCGCGTGCTCGACGAGCGCGGCCGAGTCGACGACACGCTCGCGGCCCGGGAAGGGATCTCGCTGCGCGCGGTTCGGGAGAAGGTCGCGACTGCCCGCGCGTTGGAGTCGTTGCCGAACGTCGCCGCCGCCGCGCACGCCGGGGATTTCTCCGAAGAGCAGCTGGCGTCGGTTGCGCGACTGGCGAATGAGGCGACCGACGCAGAGTGGGCGGCGCGGGCGCCGAACATCTCCCCGGTGGATCTGTCGAGGATGGTCCGCACGGCGAAGAAGCCGACAATCGAGGAGTCGCGGGCGCGCCGGGAGGCCCGGCACCTGAAGTGGTGGTGGAACAAGACCACGGGCATGTTCTGTCTGCGCGGCGAGCTCGCCGACGTCGACGGCGCCCGCGTCGAGGAAGCGCTCGAGAAGGCGATCGAGCGCAAGAAGCCGGCGAAGGGCGACACGTGGGACTCGCGCGATCACCGTGGCGCCGACGTGTTCGTCGAAGCCATCGAGCTCCACGACAAGGTCCACGGCAGTGGCGTCGGGAGCGCCGAGGACCCGAGCGCGGTGCACGCACGCGCCGAAGCGTGCGGACACACGCCGACTGCCGATCGGCGGCCGCTGCTCGTCGTGCAGGTCCCGTTGCAGGGGCCCGCGACCGTGGCGGGGATCCCGCTGTGCGACGCGAAGCTCGAACAGCTCCGCGCCAGCGCCCTGATCGAGCCCGTCCTCGTCGACGACCACGGCGCGACGATCAGGGTCGGACGACGCTCGCCCGCGCTCTCACCGAAGATCACTCGGGCGGTGCCATTGCGCGACGGTCACTGCCGTTGGCCCGGATGTGACCGACGTGTCGGACTCCAGGTCCATCACCTCGTCCCGCGGAGCTGGGGCGGCACCGACGACATCTCGAACCTCGCGAGCGTCTGCTGGGGACATCACCCACAGCTGGTACCGCACGGCAACCTCGCGCTGGTCGGCAACCCCAACCAGCCCGACGGACTGCGTCTCGTCTCCTACGACCAGCTCGATGACGACGACGCGCGCCACTGGGGCCTCCCACCGCCGCGACCACCGAGGCAGTGACCCCGCGCGATCCCGCGCAGCGAGCACCAACCGAGCGTGAGCCCGAGGCGCAACCGCAGCCGTGGCGGCGCACGCCCAACCG
>DASUMF010000412.1:0-4841 GCA_036277835.1 Acidimicrobiia bacterium | reverse complement strand
CCTTCATGGTGAGGAGGCGGGCCTGCTCGATCTCGAGCCTCGACTCCGCGATGCGCTCCTGGATCGACCCCTGGTCGGCGAGCGGCTTCCCGAACGCGACCCGCTGCTGCACGCGCTGGCACATGAGCTGCAGGGCCTTCTCCGCCATGCCGATCGCGCGCATGCAGTGGTGGATGCGCCCGGGCCCCAGGCGGGCCTGGGCCACCGCGAAGCCGCCGCCTTCTTCGCCGAGGAGATACTCCTTCGGTACCCGCACGTTCTCGTAGAGCGTCTCGCAGTGACCGCTCCCGTGGTCGCGCCCGAGCACGGGGAGCGAGCGCACGACGGTGACGCCGGGGGTGTCGAACGGGATGATCACCATGCTGTGACGGCGGTGGCGGTCACCGTCGGGGTCCGACACGCCCATCAGGATCGCGAACGTGCAGCGCTCCGACGCGGCGCCGGTCGTCCACCACTTGTGCGCGTTCACGACGTAGTCGTCACCGTCGCGCTCGATGCGGCTCATGATGTTGGTCGCGTCGGAGCTCGCCACCCACGGCTCGGTCATCGCGAAGCACGAGCGCGTGCTGCCGTCGACGAGTGGCGCGAGGAATTGCTCGTGCTGCAGCGGCGTGCCGAGCTCGGCCAGCACCTCCATGTTGCCGGTGTCCGGCGGCGAGCAGTTGGTGGCCTCCTGCGACAGCGGCGACCTGCCGGTGAGCTCGCACAGCGGGGCGTAGTCGACGTTGCTGAGCCCGGGCCCGAAGCGGGGGTCGGGCATGAAGAGGTTCCAGAGCCCGCGGGCCTTCGCCTCCGCCTTCAGGTCCTCCATCACGGGCGGATGGTGGTGCGGGTTCCCCGACTCCTCGACCTGACGGTGGGCGATCGGCTCGGCCGGGTCGACGACGTCGGCGATGAACGCGGCGAGCTTCGGCTTGAGCTCCTCGGCGCGCGGGCTCGGGGCGAAATCCATGGTGACCTCGGTGTCCAGACGTCGGCGGGTTCGGCGTCGGCGGGCTCGGGCGAGAGCTGCGCCGCCTGCGCCCGGGACCCTACCGCCAACCCGGAAGCGGCCCTCAGGCGCCGGCGCGGCTCTGGATATCGTGAACGCCTCCACCTCGAGGAAGCGACACCATGCGACGATCGATCGACGACGCGCTCGACGACCATCCCGCCGACGACGACGAACGACCGCCCGTGTCGTGGGCGGTCGCCCTCACCGACGACTGCGACGCGTGCGGTGAGGGCGAGCTGCGCGTCGTGCTCACTCTCGAGGAGGCGGGCCAAGCGGGCCTGGGCCTGATCGCCCACCTCGCGCCCGACACCGCGCGTCGCCTCCGTGCGGCCATCGCCGCAGCGCTGCGCGAGATCGGCGAGCAGCCGGGAGCCTGAGCACGATCAGTGGATCGCGCCGAGGTGCACCACGTACCACTCGCCCCGCCACGAGATGAGTGACGTGACCGGCATCGTGTGCGTCTCACCGTTCACCGAGTAGCGCAGCGTCGTGCCGTACACGCGCCAGTAGGGAAGCTTGTTGTACTCCTCGCCGGGTTGCACCCACACCGCTTGTCCGCCGGGGACGTCGACGCCGAGGAAGGTCGCGGTCGCGGCGTCGTTGCCGAGCTGCGCGTGGAGCGAGTGCACGTCGTCGGCGAAGTTGGCGAGCAGTCGCTGCTGGTAGTCGCCGGCGGGGTCAGCGATCGACTTGACCTGCTTGTAGGCCGAGAGCGGGAAGAAGAAGGGCGCGCCCGCCGCCGGGTTGTCGTGCACGATCGCCTGCCACAGCGCCTGCACGCCCGCGTCCCACGTCGCGCCACTCGCCGTGGGCTCGGTCTCGGTCTGCGGCAGTGATCCCGGGTCCACGGTGGTCACGGGCGGCGACGTCGGGTCGGGCGCCGCGACCGTCGCCGTCCCTGCGGCCGCCGGTGCGGTGTCGGTGCTCGGCGTGCTCGTGGTGGTCACGAGCGCGGCCGCGATCGACGGCTCGGGCGACGACCGGTCGGGTGCGTGCGCGGCGAACGCGATCCCGACCAGCGCCGCGACGACGACCACCACGGCGAACGTGGTGCGCTGTCGCCGCTGCTCGGCGTCGGTCATCGGGGCGGGCATTCCTGCACGCTACGCAAGCGCGCTGGCCGGGCGTAGCCTTCAGAACATGAGCGCCGTCGAGCCGCAACGTCCGATCGACAAGTTCCGCAAGTCGGCAGCGGGCTCGGTGATCGCGGCGGGCCTGCTCGGCATCCGCGACGTGATGGAGGGTCGCCCCGAAGCCGAGGAGACCGTCCTCGAGAGCGAAGCCGCAGGCGCACCCCCGCCTGACGGCATCGAGCTGTTCCTCGACCCCGACCATCCCGAGCGGTCCATCGTGGTGATCCACCCGGTACAGCCGACGAGCGACACCGACGCGATCGACGAGTGACACGGTGAGCGAGGCATTCGACCTGGCGAGCACATACGTCCACCTCGGCCTCGGCGCCACCGCCGAGCCGCTCCCCGACTTCGAGTTCTCGCCCGAGTACCTCAGTGCCTATGGCGCTCGCACCGAGGCCGACGGCGACGACGGCCGCCTCGTGCTGTACGACCGTCAGGACGCGTCGTGGACCACGTGGGAGCGTCACCCTGCGGGGGAAGAGGTCGTCGTGCTCGTGTCGGGGCGCGTCGACCTGCTCCAGGAGATCGACGGCGAGGTCCACACGGTCGAGCTCACGCCCGGCATGGCCGTGATCAACCCACGCAACGTGTGGCACACCGCCGACGTGCACGAGCCCGGCCAGGCGCTGTTCATCACCCCCGGCCGCGGCACGGAGAACCGGCCCCGCTGAGTCGGGGAGGCACGGCTAGAGCAGCAGGGGAGTGCGGAAGCCGTACTGCTCGGTGTCGTCGAGGCGGGCACGGTGTTCCGCGACCTGCTCGACCGAGATCATCGCGACGAGGTGGTCGGCGGCGAACTGCTCGAGGTAGGGAAGCCGAGCGGGGGAGCCGTCGTCGCTGAGCACCTCGCAGATCGCGGCGACGGGCGGGAGGCCGGCGAGGCGAGCGAGGTCGACGGCCGCCTCGGTGTGGCCGCGCCGTTCGAGCACGCCGCCGGCTCGGGCGCGCAACGGGAACACGTGACCCGGGCGGGTGAAGTCGGCGGGACCGACACCCGGCTCGAGCACCTTGCGGATCGTCACCGCACGGTCGGCGGCGCCGATGCCGCTCCCGGCGGTGACGTGGTCGATCGAGACGGTGAACGCGGTGTCGCATCCGGCGCGGTCGGCCGGCACCATCGGCCAGAAGTCGAGCTCGTCGAGGCGCTCCGGCGCGCACGGCATGCACAGCAGGCCGCGGCCCCACCGCAGCATGAAGTTCACCGCCTCGGGCGTCACCCAACTCGCCGCCATGGTGAGGTCGCCTTCGTTCTCGCGGTCCTCGTCGTCGACGACGAGGACCATCTCACCCCGCCGGATTCGCTTCAGGGCTTCGTCGATCGTGGCCAGGGGCATGCAAGGCTCCTCAGTGGTTGGGCAGGGTGACGACCATGCGGCAGCCGTGCGGCTCCCGTCGTTCCGGGCGGATGTCGCCTCCGTGGAGGTCGACGATCCACTGCGCGATGGCGAGGCCGAGTCCGGCGCCGCCGTCGCTCGACGCGCGCGCGGTGTCGGCGCGGTAGAAGCGCTCGAACACGCGCGCCTGCTCGGCTTCGGGGATGCCGGGGCCTTCGTCGAGCACCTCGATCACGACACCGTTGCCGTTGCGACGGGCGCGGACTTCGACGATCCCACCGCGCGGCGTGTGTCGCATCGCGTTCTCGAGCAGGTTGGCGACCACCTGGTGCACGCGCTCCGGATCGCCGTCGGCGGTGAGGTCGTGCGTGTCGACCGACACCTGCACCGGGATCTCGGGCGCGTGCAGGTGCTGCTCACGTACGGCGTGCTCGAGCATCGGCTCGACCCGGAACGCGGTGCGGTCGAGCGGCACCGCCCCCGACTCCAGACGTGACAGGTCGAGGAGTTGCTTCACCAGGCGGCCGAGGCGCTCCACCTGGGCGAGCATCGTGGCGAAGGTCTCCGGGTCGGGATCCGTGACGCCGTCGACGAGGTTCTCGAGCACCACCTGCAACGCCGTGATCGGCGTGCGGAGCTCGTGCGACACGTTCGCGACGAGATCGCGACGGACCCGGTCGGTCTCCGCCAGGTCGGCCGCCATCGCGTTGAAGGCTCGAGCGAGCTCCCCGACCTCGTCGCGAGAAACCGCGCGCACGCGCCGGTCGTAGTTGCCCTGCGCCATCTCGGAGGTCGCGGCAACCATCTCCCGCAACGGTGACGTCATCCCGCGTGAGAGGAACCACACCAGGGCCATCGCGACGATGCCAGCGACGATGCCGCTCACCGACGGCCAGAGCCCGACCTTGAGCCCGACCCAGAACACGAACACGGTCACGGCCACCGCGACCGCGATGATGAAGCCGAGCTTGACCTTGATCGACGGAACGTCGTCGAGCGGGTGGGCGAGTCGCTCTCGACGCGTCATGCGTCGTCGCCTTCGCCCGCGGCGTACCCGACACCGTGCACGGTGCGGATGAGATCGTTGCCGAGCTTGCGCCGCAGCGCGCGCACGTGCGAATCGACGGTGCGCGCGCCGCCGCCCTGGTGGTAGCCCCACACCTGGCCGAGCAGCTGCTCGCGCGTGAAGACCTTGCCGGGGCGCTCCGCGAGGAACGACAGGAGATCGAACTCGGTGGGGGTGAGGTGCACGACGTCGCCCTGGTTGCGCACGCGTCTCGCAGCAAGATCGATCTCGACTGTGCCGAGCACGCGCACGGAACCGCTCGACCCGTCGTCGTGACGTTCGACGCGACGGAGGAGCGCGTGCACGCGGGC
>DASUMF010000411.1:0-3263 GCA_036277835.1 Acidimicrobiia bacterium | reverse complement strand
GACTCAGTGGCCCGCACGACGATCGACGACCTGCTCGACGGCTGGGACGAGCCGTTCGAAGGCCGCATCGCGCGCGACGTCGTCGCGGCCGTGCCGACCGACGGGTCGCTCGTGGTCGCGTCGAGCATGCCGGTGCGCGATGTCGAGAGCTTCGCGGCACCGCGCGAGGGCATCACGGTGCACGCCAACCGCGGGGTGAACGGCATCGACGGCTTCGTGTCGACCGCCCTGGGTGTCGCCGGTGCGACGGAAGGGCCGACGGTCGCGCTGCTCGGTGACCTGTGCTTCCTCCACGACGCCAACGGTCTGCTCGGGGTGGCCGATCGCGGACTCGACGCGACGTTCGTGGTGGTCGACAACCACGGGGGAGGGATCTTCTCGTTCCTGCCGCAGGCCGACGCACCCGAGCACTTCGAGACGCTGTTCGGCACGCCGCAGCGCGTCGACGTCGCGGCCCTCGCGCGGGTGCACGGTGTCGACGTCACCCAGGTGACTCGAGCGGGGGAGATCGCGCCCGCCGTCGAGGCGGCGATCGAAGCGGGCGGGGTGCGCATGGTGCACGTCCGCACCGACCGTGCCGCGAACGTCACCCGTCATCGCGAGGTGTGGTCGGCCGTCCACGCCGCGCTGGCCTGACGCGCACGGCTCAGGCGCGGATCGCGAGCCTCGGGCGGCGTCAGGGCCGCACGAGCGCGCGCAGCATCGGCTCGAACTTGGCCTGCGTCTCGGCCCACTCGGCGTCGGGGTCCGAGCCGGCCACGATGCCCGCACCCGCGACGAGGCGGGCACGGGAGCCGTCGATCTCGGCGCCGCGGAGTGCGATCGCCCACTCGCCGTCGCCCCGGGCGTCGACCCAGCCCACCGGCCCGGCGTAGCGGCCCCGGTCGAAGCCCTCCAACTCCCGGATCGCCTCGACCGCGGCCATGGTCGGCGTGCCACCCACCGCCGGCGTCGGGTGCAGGAGCCGCGCCAACGCGAGTGCACTCGGGGCCGGCGCGTGCAAGCGGCCGCGGAACGGGGTGGCGAGGTGGGCGACGTGGCCGAACACGGCGATCTCCGGGATCACGCCGATCTCGAGCTCGGTGCACACGGGTTCGAGCGCCTCGGTGATGGCATCGACGACGTACCGGTGCTCGCGCTGGTCCTTCACCGATTCGGCGAGGGCGCGCAGCGACGCAGCGTCGCCGTCGACGACCGTCGTGCCTGCCATCGGCCTCGACTCCACGCGGTCGCCGACGCGGCGGGCGAGCAGCTCCGGGCTCGCGCCCACCAACCCCTCCGACGCGTAGACGAAGCTGCCCGGCTGTTGGGTGGTGAGCCTCCGCACGATGGCCCCGACGTCGAACGGCGCGTCGCCCTCGATCACGACCTCGCGCGCGAGCACGACCTTGTCGATGCCTCCCGCGTCGATCGACTCGAGCGCGCGCTCGACCATCGCGCGCCAATGGGAGGGCGAGCGGGTGGCGTCGACGACGAACCGGGTCGGCGCGCTCGAGGGGCTGCGTGAGGCTTCGCCGTCACCGATCCGCGTCTCGAACGCACGGCCGTCGACGTGCGCGACGACGATCGAGGGGATCACGAGCTCGCCGGGCACCACCGGATCGAAGGGCAGCGCTCCCACGGCGAGCGGGCCGACCGCCGGGAGCTCGACCTCGTCGTCGACGGTGATCGAGGCGAGCAGGTCGTGGACGTCGTCGACCGCAACACGCGCGGCGACCCCGTTCGCGACGATGCGCGTGTCGTGGTGCAGCCAGGCGAAGCCCGACGCGTCGATCCGCGCGAGGAGGTCGTCGGTCGCCTCGACCTCTCGGGTCGTCGCGAACAGTTGCGGCGGTGCCGGTGCCGTCGTCATCGCCGCGTGCCCGAGAGCAGGAGCACCGAGCCGCCCGTGAGCGTTCGGACGTCGACGTCGGAGAAGCCGGCGCGCTGGAGCAGCTCGGCGAGCGCGTCGAGACCGGGGAGGTAGGCGGTCGACTTCGGGAGGTAGCGGTACGCATCTGCGTCGCCCGCCAACAAGCGGCCGAGGATCGGGACGGCGCCGCGGAACCAGACCGCGTTCCCGAGACGCATCACCGGGTTCGTCGGCACCGCGGCGTCGAGCGCCACGAAACGGCCGCCGCGTCGGAGCACTCGAGAGCACTCGTCGAACACGGTCGAGAGCTCCACGAAATTGCGGAGGGCGAACCCACACGTGACGCCGTCGAACGCGCCGGCCCGTGCCGGGAGCGCGGCGGCGTCGGCGCGCACGAGCGGCGCGGTGGTGTGCGCGACCCCGAGCATCCCGGCCGAGAAGTCTGCACCGACCACGTCGTGGCCGGCGTCGGTGAGGTCGCGACAGAAGTCGCCGGTGCCGCATGCGACGTCGAGGACACGCGAGCCACGCGCGAGGCCGAGCTCCACCATCGCGGCGTCGCGCCATCCGCGGTCGAGGCCCAGTGAGATCACGCGGTTGGTGCGTTCGTACGTGGGCGCGACGCGATCGAACATCGCCTCCACCGAGGCGCGCTTCTGCGCGCCCTGGGGCAGTGACCCGTGCGGGCCGAGCGTCGATGCGCTCACGAGGCCTCCCAGCCGGGCTCGTTGCGCGCGGCGGCGAGCTCGCTCGCGTCGCCGACTGCCTCGAGGTGCTCCTGTGCGACCTCGAGGAGCGTGCTCCGGAAGTGGTGGGCCACGAGCGCGGTCGCGGTGGGGAGGAGCGTGCGGAACGCGTCGACCAGGCGTTGCGCCTTCTCCTCGTCGGAGGCCGGGCTGTCGCGCATCGGACGCCGCACGTGCTCGTCGAAGAGCTCGACCGCGTCCTCGGCGATCGCGCGCGTTGCCTCGTGGTGTCGCTTCGCCAGCGAGAGGAGGTCGGGGAGCGGGAACCCGAGCTCGAGCAGGGCGAGACCCGAACGCAACAGGTCGGCGTCGCTCGCGGCGTACCCCACGCGCCCGTCGCGCCGTTGCTCCACGATGAGGCCTTCCCGCGCGATCGCGTCGAGGAGCGCGGGCGGGATCCCTACGCGCTGGGCGAGCGCGTCGAGGTCGAGGAGCTCGGTGTCGCCCTGTTGGGCACCGACCACCGCGGCCGCGAGCGGCTCGTCGGTCGGGTCGAGCTCACCGGCGAGCAGCCGGTGGATCACCGCGAGGGAGAACCCCTGGCGCTGCAGGTCGCGGATCCGGGCCAGGCGCGCGACGTGGTCGTCGTCGTACCAGGCGATGCGGCCCTCGCGCCGCGGCGCGGGGAGCAGCTGGCGCTTCTGGTAGAAGCGGATGGTGTCGAC
>DASUMF010000410.1:0-2780 GCA_036277835.1 Acidimicrobiia bacterium | reverse complement strand
CGTCGGGCTGCAGCTCATCGGCCGACCGGGGAGCGACGCCCTCATGTTCCGCGTCGCCCAGGCGTTCCAGCGCGCGTTCCCGCGCGACGAGCGACCGATCGACTGACATGACCGACGAGCTGCAGGAGTTGGAGGCCGAGGTCGGCGCGTGCCTCGGGCTGCCTGCGGTCGAGATGCGCGTCGCGCCCGCGGGCGGAGCCGGCCACGTCGCGTACGAGGTGCGCGACCCGGCGGGAAGTGACGAGCCCGTCGCGTTCTACCGGTGCGAGAGCGGCTTCGCGGGCCGGCGCTACGGGCTCCGGCGCGAAGCCGAGGTCCTCCCGGTGGCCGCCGCGCTCGGCTGGCCGGTGCCGCAGGTGCTCGGCACACCCGGGGATCCTCCCGGGCTCCTCATGAACCTGGTGCCGGGCACGAGCCGTCCCGATCCGGACGAGACCGAGGCGACCGCGCCGGAGTACCTCGCGCTCGTGGCCGGTGTGCACGCCGCCGATCCCGCGGCGTTCCCGATCGAGCAGTTCGCCACGACGAGCGATGCGCTGCGCGACGAGCTCGCGTGGTGGACGGCCTACGCCGACGAGTGCGGGGTGCTGGAGGAACCGCTCCTGCGCCTCGCGGCACGCGTGCTGGCCGCGACGCTGCCGGACTCCGATGAGGCGCCGTCGTTGGTGCACGGCGACGTCGGCGCGGGCAACTTCATGGTCGAGCACGGCACGGTGACGGCCATGATCGACTGGGAGCTGGCCCACGTCGGCGACCCGCACGAGGACATGGCGTGGTTGTGGATGCGCGGCGCCCACACGTCGTTCGGCGACCCACGACAACGGGTGGCCGAGTACGAAGCCGTCGCGGGCCGCACCATCGATCCCGACCGTCTCCGGTGGCACCTCGCGCTCGTCATGTGGAAGAGCTGCGTGGGCATGTACGCCGACCTGCGTCGCCCGCCCACGCCGGCGGCGCTCGTGCAGTCGATGGTGATCCTCACGTACGACGCGCTGCTCGGCGCGCAGCTGCTGCGACTGCTCGGCGGCTCACTCCAACTGCTCGAGCAGACGCCCGTTCGCCGCGTCACGCCGGCGACGCAACCGGCCGAGCGCATGTTGGCGACGACCGAGCTCTCGAAGGAGTCGAGCATCACCGTCGGCTACCTGCGTGAGTGCTCGGCCCAGGAGGAATGGCAGCGCGAGGCGTTCGACCACGACCTCCGCTCGCGCGGCCTCCCCGCGCGTGGTGAGCTCCCGGCCCACATCGATCGTGTCGACGACCGCGCGCTGCTCGACGTCGCGACGGTGTTGGCGCACGCCGCCGACCGTGCTGCCATGACGTTGCCGAACGCGATGCGCCGCATCGAGCGCGCGCAGCACATTCACCTGGGCACCACGACCGAACCCTTGCGGGGCGATCCGGAGAGGGCCGATTGATGAAGGGGAACCGATGACCTATCTCGACGAGTGGGGCCTCACGCCCGCCGACGACATGTTCCACCCGCGCACCGACGACCGGTGGTGGACCGAGACCTGGTGGAACGCGTGGTTCGTGCCCGAGCGCAAGATGATCGGCTACTTCTATCCCGTCTTCCGCCACAACATCGGCGTGCAGTTCGGGGGCGTCGTGGTCTACGACGACCGCGGTGACGTCGAGTGGGAGGTGCCGGTGTTCGACTACGACTGGCACCAGGAGATCCCCGAGGGACTCGACCTGCGCGACGCCGACCTCGCGAACGGGATGACGATCAAGTGCCTCGAGCCCGCGCGTCGCTACGAGCTGGGCTACACGAGCCGTGACCTCGAGCTGCACCTCGAGCTCGAAGGCGTGATCAAGCCGCTCGTCACCAACGGCACCCCACCGTTCAACAAGGGCCACATCGACCAGATCTGCCGGATCACCGGCGAGATGAAGCTCGAGGGTGACACCATCCCGATCGACTGCTTCGCCATGCGCGACCGGTCGTGGGGGCCGCGCCAGGACGGTCGTCAACCGACCGTCGGCTACAACTACGCGACCGCTGATCCCGAGAACGCGTTTCTCGCGGTGAGCCAGTGCAAGGCCACCGACGTCTGGAACGTCACCACCGGGTTCCTGGTGCGCGACGGTGAGTGGGCGGAGGTGCACGAGGGACGGCGCTTCGTCGAGCGCGACGACGAGGGCCACCCGGTGAAGCTGCGGATCGAAGCGACCGACGACCTCGGGCGCGCGTTCGAGGCCGAGGGCACCGCGGTGAACAACAACGTGTTCAAGACGTATCCGTCGATGCTGTGCTGGAACAGCCTGGTCGATTGGCACTGCGACGGCTGGCAGGGCTGGGGTGAGGACCAGGACTGCTGGTTGCCGCGCCGCTGGCGCGACTACCGGGCCGCGTTGCAGACCTGACGCGTCGCTCGCTCAGACGAGTGCGCCGCCCCAGCGTTCGAGGTCGAGGAACGGGTTGCGGTGCTGGAACGTCGCGACCACCTCGGGCAGGTTCGAACGCCGTGCCTTGCGCAGCGGGGGCACCGGCTCGGCGGCCCACGGCGCCCAGCGGCCGAGGGTGACCCACACGTGGTGGGTGTCGAGGTACTCGCGCGTCTCGATGATCCTGCCGTCGTGCAGTTCGTGCACGAAGCAGTGGTAGTTGTCGTACACGGTGCCGTCGTCGAGCTCGGCGATCGTCTCCATCTCCTCGAACACGCGGTCACCCTCGGCGACCATCGGTCCGAACCGCACTGTGATCGGCGACGCGAGGTGCGCGACGAGCGGCGCGTACAGCTCCTCGAGGGGGAGGTGGTCCCAGCCGAACGGGCGCT
>DASUMF010000409.1:0-3818 GCA_036277835.1 Acidimicrobiia bacterium | reverse complement strand
TCGAGCTCGACGTCGGGATGCGCGGCCTTCACGTGCTCGACGATGCGCTCGGTCTCTCCCGGGTCGGCCTCTTCGCCTACGAGGAGCGTGACCAGCTCCGCGTCGTCGTCGACCAGCTCGGCGAGCATCGCGATCGCGGCGTCGGCCGCGGAGCTCGTGGCGACGCGGATGCCGGCACGCGTGATCGCGATCCAGTCGCCGGTCTTGATCGGCCCGCACTCCGCGGTGCTGTCGCGCACCGCCTGCGTGACCTCACCCGCACGCACGCGCTCGGCGGCTTCTGTCATCGCGTCGACGTTCGCGTCGAGCGACGCGCTCGCGTCGTAGACGATCATCGCCGCGAGTGCTTCCACGACCGACGCGGTGGGCACCACGCCGACGGGGCGCTCGGTGAGCTCCGGCACCTGACGGGCGACGGGGACGATGTTCTTGTTGTTCGGGAGCACGATGACGCCGTCGGCCGAGCACCCGGTGACCGCGTCGAGGATCTGTGCGGTGGACGGGTTCATCGACTGACCGCCCGCGACCACCTGCTGCACGCCCATTCCCGAGAGCAGCGTGCGCACGCCGGATCCGACCGCGACCGCCACCACTGCAGTGGTGACGTGCACGACCGATCCGGCGCGCACCCAGTCGGCTTCCTCGAGCCCCGCGACCTGCTCGAAGAGATCGGTGACGCGGATGTCGGCGGGGCGCCCGGCGACGATGCCGGCTTCGATCGCAGCGCCGATGTCGTTCGTGTGCACGTGACAGTTCCAGAGCCCGTCGCCGCCGACCACCACGATCGAGTCGCCGAGTGCGTCCCACGTGGCCTTGAACGTGTCGATGCCGTCGTCGTCGCCGTGCAGGAAGTACATGACCTCGTAGCGCATGCCGTCGGCGTCGGTCCCGCCGCCCCCATGGCCGTCGCCCGTGTGCCCGGTGCCGGGATGCAGGTGTGCGGCGACGGCTGCGGGCGTGTTCACCACCTGCGGCTCTGGCACCGGACGATCGCTGACCACGTTGAGGCATGCGGCGAGGAGCAGCTCGAACCCGCGCCCGCCCGCGTCGACGACGCCCGCGTCGCGCAGCACGGGCAAGAGGTCGGGTGTGCTGGCGACGGCGTCACGAGCCGCGCTGGCGGCGCGTTCGAGCAGGTCGGACAGCTTGGCCTCACCACCTTCTTGGGCCCGCTCCATCGACTCGGCCGCGGATCGCACCACGGTGAGGATGGTGCCCTCGACCGGTCGCAGCACCGCCGCGTAGGCCGCGTCCGTGGCGCGCCGCAGGCCGGCCACCAGATCAGGCCCCGACACCGACTCGAGCGGCGCGAACACGTCGGCCATCCCCCGCAGGATCTGCGACAGGATGACCCCCGAGTTGCCTCGGGCACCCATGAGCGAGCCGTGCTTGATCGCCTGGCACACGTCGGCCATGTCGGGATCGCCCTCGGGGAGCTCGCCCACCACCGACTCGAGCGTGAGCGCCATGTTGGTGCCCGTGTCGCCGTCGGGGACGGGGTAGACGTTGAGGCGGTTCAGCTCGTCCTGGTGCGCGCGCAGCGTGTCGCGATACGTGGACACGATGCGGCGCAGGTCGGCCGGTGCCAGTACCTGCAGGACCCCCACGGCTGGGATGGTACCGCCCTGGCTGGTACCCTTCACCGCCCACCAAGTCAGAGGTTTTGCTCCATGGCGTCCGTCTGCGAAGTCTGCGGCAAGAAGCCGCAGTTCGGTATGCGTCTCAGCCACTCGCACCGCCGAACCAAGCGTCGCTGGAACCCCAACGTGCAGCGCGTCCGCGCGGTCGTGAACGGGGCCCCGCGTCGACTCCACGTGTGCACCTCCTGCCTGAAGGCAGGCAAGGTGCAGAAGCCGTAGCGGCACCACCGCTGATGCAGGGCGTCGTCCGGATCTACGACCCGCAGACCGGCGAGGGGATCGTCGTGCGCGACACCGACCGCGCCGAGCTCGTGCTCGCGGCCGACGCGCTCGACACGTCGATCTTCCGGATGCTGCGTCAAGGGCAACGCATCAACTTCGAGCTCGACGCCGACGGTCGCGCCACACTCGTGCGCATCGGCTCCGAGCCCGACATGGGTCTGCCGAGCGCGCAGGTCTGACTCGCGCGGTCGCGCACCGGGTTCCGGTGCCGCGAGGAGCCCTCGGTACACTCGGTCCGTGGACGCACCCACCAAGAACCAACGGTTGCTCGACTGGGTCAGCGAGATGGCGGAGCTCCTCGAGCCCGCCGCCATCCACTGGTTCGACGGTTCCGATGCCGAGCGCGAGGCGCTCTCCGCGCAGCTCGTGGAGGCCGGCACGTTCGTCCAGCTCGACCCGGAGAAGCGCCCCGGCTCGTACTGGGCGCACACCGATCCGAGCGACGTCGCGCGTGTCGAGGACCGCACGTTCATCTGCTCCGAGCGCGAGATCGACGCCGGTCCCACCAACAACTGGCGCGACCCCGCCGAGATGCGCGGCACGCTCGACAAGCTGTTCCGCGGCGCGATGCAGGGCCGCACGATGTACGTCGTGCCGTTCAGCATGGGGCCGCTCGGCTCCCCGCTGTCGTACATCGGCGTCGAGATCACCGACTCGCCCTACGTCGCGGTGAGCATGGGCGTGATGACGCGCGCCGGCCAGGGCGCGCTCGACGTGCTCGGCGTCGACGGCGAGTTCGTGCCCTGCGTGCACTCGCTCGGCGCACCGCTCGCACCGGGCGAAGCCGACGTCGCGTGGCCGTGCAACCCCGACGAGAAGTGGATCGTGCACTTTCCCGAGACGCGCGAGATCTGGTCGTACGGCTCGGGCTACGGCGGCAACGCGCTCCTCGGCAAGAAGTGCTTCGCGCTCCGGATCGCATCCGTGATCGCGCGCGACGAGGGCTGGCTCGCAGAGCACATGCTCGTGCTCAAGCTCACGAGCCCGACCGGTTCGGTGCGCTACATCGGCGCCGCGTTCCCGTCCGCCTGCGGCAAGACCAACCTCGCGATGCTCGTGCCCACCATCCCGGGCTGGACGGTCGAGACCATCGGCGACGACATCGCCTGGATGAAGTTCGGCGCCGACGGCCGCCTCTACGCGATCAACCCCGAGTTCGGGTTCTTCGGCGTCGCCCCCGGCACGAACGAGAGCTCCAACCCGAACGCGCTCCACACCATGGACGCCAACACGGTCTTCACCAACACGGCGCTCACCGACGACGGCGACGTGTGGTGGGAAGACCTCACCGACGACGCACCCGCGCACCTCACCGACTGGAAGGGCCAGTCGTGGACGCCCGCCGCGGATCACCCCGCGGCGCACCCGAACTCCAGGTTCTGCGTGCCGGCATCGCAGTGCCCGTCAATTGCACCCGAGTGGCAGGACCCGGCCGGAGTGCCGATCTCCGCGTTCCTCTTCGGCGGCCGTCGCGCCACCACGGTGCCGCTGGTGTTCGAGTCGACCGACTGGCGCCACGGCGTGCTCGTCGCGGCCACGATGGGCTCCGAGAAGACCGCCGCCGCGTTCGGCGGCCTCGGTGACCTTCGTCGCGACCCGTTCGCGATGCTGCCGTTCTGCGGCTACAACATGGGCGACTACTTCGGGCACTGGCTCAGCATGACCAGCCGCACCGAGGAGGCGAACCTCCCCCGGATCTACGGCGTCAACTGGTTCCGCAAGGACGCCGACGGCAAGTTCCTCTGGCCCGGGTTCGGCGAGAACTCACGCGTGCTCGAGTGGATCTGTCGACGTCTCGACGGTGAGGACACCGGCCGCACCACCCCGATCGGGGTGGTGCCCACTGCCGACGACCTCGTGCTCGACGGCCTCGACGTGTCGCGCGACAACGTCGAC
>DASUMF010000408.1:0-11520 GCA_036277835.1 Acidimicrobiia bacterium | reverse complement strand
GGGGCAATCAGCTCCTCGACGGCGCGTGCGGTTGCCATCCACGTGATCGTGCCGTCGGCCATCTCGCCGGCGACGCGCAGCAGCCGGGGCGCCAACGCGGCGACGAGGAGCGGCACCGGCCCGGGCTCGGGCACCGTGCCGCTCGCCCGCACCGTGTACTCCTCGCCGTGCGCGTCGACCGCCTCGCCGCGCAGCAACGGCGCGAGCACAGCGACGTACTCCTCGGTGTGTCGCCCTGGATGTTCGTAGCTGAGCCCGTACGTGCTCTCGACGACCGGCGCGTGCGACGGGCCGATGCCCAGCGTCAACCCGGCGCGCCCCATCGCGTTCGCGGCGCTCGCCACCCGCGTCGCCATCAGCACGGGGTGGCACGGGTAGCTCTGCACGACCGACGTCCCGAGCTCGATCGTGGCGGTGGCACGCCCGACGTGTGACATCGGGATGAGCGGATCGCCGCCGACGGCGCCCGCGTACCAGAGCGACGTGAACCCGTCGGCCTCCGCCTCTTGCGCCTGCTCGATCATGCGGTCGATCGTCGTGCCGCCGCCGCTCAGACCGATGCGCATCGCGAAACCTCCGTGCCGGGAACGGCACGGAGGCTACGCGTGAATCGCTTTCAGTGTTCGCTGACGGTTACCAGTAGTGGCGCCTTCCGCCCACCTCGTGACCTGCGCTGCCTGCGATCCACAGCACCGCGCCGATGACGATCAGCACGAGGCCCAGGGCCCAGAGAAGACCGACGTTGAGAATGAGACCGAGCAACAACAGGATGAGTCCGAGGACGATCACCGTGTCACCTCCGTTTGATGAACAGTGGCAGTCATCTACCCCGAACGTCGCTCGTTCATGCACGCATCGGCACGCGCGTTAGGTTCCTGCGATGCGCGCAGGGCAACGACGATGGATCTGACGATGGATCTGACGTGCCAGGGCTGAGCGTCGGCGTGCTCGGCGCGGGAGGCGTCGGCATCGCGACGGCAGGCGCGATCATCCAACAGGGCCTCGCCGGTCGCGTCACGCTGTACGACCGCACCGAAGCACGCGCGAAGGGCGAGGCACTCGACTATCTGCACGCGCTGCCGCTGCTGCCGCGTACCGAGATCCTCGGGCGCGGCCTCGACGAGATCGTCGAGGAGGACGTGCTCGTCTTCACCATCGGACACCACACACAGCCCGGCGAGACCCGCCTCGACATGTTGGAGGCGAACCTCGAGATCACCGCGGCGGTCGCGGAGCGGATCGAGCACAGCGGGCTTCCTCGCATCATGATCATGGTCACGAACCCGCTCGACGTGCTCACCGAGTACCTCACCCGACGGTGGGCCGGTCGTCCGGTCGCGATCATGGGCTCCGGCACGTGCCTCGACACGCTGCGGTTCACCGAGCTGCTCGCGCGCGAGTGCGGGGTGCACCCGCGCAGCGTGCACGCGTGGGTGATCGGGGAGCACGGCGACTCCGCCGTCTTCCTGCACAGCAGCGCCACGATCGGCGCCATCCCGTTCCCGACGTACGCGGCACAGCGAGGCATCGCCGCGACCCGCGAGTGGACGGAGGGCGTCGAGCGCGACGTGCGCAGCGCCGCGTACCAGATCCGTGAGCTGAAGGGCTCGGCGGTGCACGGCATCGGGCTCGCGGTGAGCGGGCTCGTGCGCTGCATCGGGCGCGAGTCCGGCACCATCATCCCGGTGTCGGTCCGGGTCACCGATCGGCTGTGCGCGAGCATCCCCTGCGCGCTCGGTCCCGACGGGCCGTCGGAGCCGTTGTGGCCCGTGATGAACGACCTCGAGCGCTCGGAGTGGGAGCACAGCCTCGACGTGCTGCGTGACGCGGCGAGCGTGCTCCCGTTCTGAACGCTGTCCGGCGAGCGGCCCGACACGTGTCGGGATCGCCGAGGCCCCCGGATACACTGCCCAACCCCATGGCCGTCACGACGTCCGTCGAGCCTCTCGAAGGCAACAAGGTCCGCCTCCACGTCGCCATCCCGGCCGCCGACTTCGAGCGTGCCATCGATGCGGCGTTCCGCAAGTTGGCCAAAGAGGTGAAGCTGCCCGGCTTCCGGCCCGGCAAGGCCCCGCGCCAGCTGCTCGAGGCCCGGCTCGGCACCGACATGGCGCGCGACCAGGCGTTGCGCGACTCGTTGCCCGAGTTCTACGCCGAAGCCGTGGTCTCCGAGTCGATCGACGTCATCGCGGCGCCCGAGATCGACATCACCGCGGGTGAGGACGACGGCGACGTCGAGTTCGACGCCGTCGTCGAGGTGCGCCCTGAGGTCACCCTCGAGGGCTACGACGCGCTCACCGTCGAGATCCCGAGCCCGACGGTGCCCGACGACGCGGTCGACGCGCAGATCGACATGCTGCGCGAGCGCTTCGCCGACCTCACCGAGTCGGAGACCCCGCTCGTCGACGGCGACTACGCCGAGATCGACGTGAAGGGCTCGATCGGCGACGAGGCGATCGAGGGCCTCACCGCCACCGACTACGTCTACGAGGTGGGTTCGGGCATCGTCGTCGCCGAGCTCGACGCCGAGCTCCACGGCAAACGCCCCGGCGACATCCTCAAGTTCGACGCGGTGCTCCCGGAGCGATTCGGTGAGCGCGCCGGCGACGAGGTGTCGTTCCAGGTGCTCGTGAAGGATGCCAAGCGCAAGGTGCTGCCCGAGGTCACCGACGAGTGGACCGCCGAGGTCAGCGAGTTCGATACCGCCGACGCGCTGCGGGGCGACATCGCGGCGCGCCTCGACGTGTACGCGAAGGTGCAGGCGCAGCTCGCGGTGCGCGAGAAGGTGCTCGACGCGGCCGCCGAGCTCGTCACGGTCGACATCCCCGACACGCTCGTGTCGCAGGAGATGGAGCGCCGCCTGCACGACATGGCGCACCGCCTGGAGGAGCAGTTCGGTCAGGGCATCACCGTGCCGCAGTACCTCGCTCTCACCGGTCAGGACCAGGAGGAGTTCGTCTCGACGCTGCGCGAGACGGCCACCCGTTCCGTGCGCTCCGACCTCGCGCTCCGCGCCGTGATCGTGCAGGAGGCGGTGGAGATCGGCGGCGAGGAGATCGACGCCGAGATCGACCAGCTCGCGACACGTACCGGCGAGAAGCCCGAACGGATCCGCAAGGATCTCGAACGGCAGGGTCTGCTCGGGGCGGTAGCCTCGGATCTGGCGCGCGGCAAGGCGCTGAACTTCCTGATCGAGCACGCCACCGTGGTCGACGAGGACGGCAATCCCGTCGACCTCACCGCACCGGACGAGCAACCAGCACCGGAAGAACACGAAGAACGAGAAGAACAAGAGGAGTCCGCGTCGTGATCGAGCCGATCCAGAACGCCTTCTACATCCCCTACGTCACCGAGCAGACCGCCCGTGGTCCCGAGACGCGCACCGTGTTCGACCGGTTGCTCAAGGACCGCATCATCTTCCTCGGCACCCCGATCGACGACGTCGTGTCGAACATCGTGATCGCCCAGCTCCTGCACCTCGAGAGCGACGACCCCGACAAGGACATCTCGATCTACATCAACTCGCCGGGTGGCGAGATCACCGGCTTGTTCGCGATGTACGACACGATCCAGTACATCAAGCCCGACGTGTCGACGATCTGCATCGGCCAGGCCGCCTCCGCGGCGGCCGTGATCCTGGCGTCGGGCACGCCCGGCAAGCGCTTCGTGCTGCCGCACTCGCGGGTGCTCATCCACCAGCCCCACGGTGGCGCGTCGGGCCAGGCGGTCGACATCGAGATCCAGGCCAAGGAGATCACGCGCATGCGTGAGGCGCTCGACGCGATCCTGGCGCACCACACCGGCCAGACGGTCGAGAAGATCGCGAAGGACACCGACCGCGACTTCATCATGGGTGCCGAAGAGGCGAAGGCCTACGGCATCATCGACGAGGTCCTGAGCAACCGTGAGCTCGCATCGGTCGGCGTGCCGGCCGGAGTGAGCTGAGCCGGGGCGCTCGAGCGCCGGAACCCGAGGGGGACTCGTGGCCAAGTTCGGTGACGGCGGTGACCTGCTGAAGTGCTCGTTCTGCGGGAAGAGCCAGAAGCAGGTGAAGAAGCTCATCGCCGGTCCCGGCGTGTACATCTGCGACGAGTGCATCGACCTCTGCAACGAGATCATCGAAGAGGAGCTGTCGCAGAGCTCCGAGGTGAAGTTCGACGAGCTCCCCAAGCCTCGTGAGATCTACGAGTACCTGAACGACTACGTCATCGGGCAGGAGCACGCGAAGAAGATCCTGTCGGTCGCGGTCTACAACCACTACAAGCGGGTGCAGGCCGGCGCCTACGGCGATCCCGACGTCGAGCTGCAGAAGTCGAACATCCTCCTCCTCGGGCCGACCGGCTGCGGCAAGACCCTCCTCGCGCAGACGCTCGCCCGCCTGCTGAAGGTGCCGTTCGCGATCGCCGACGCGACCGCGCTCACCGAGGCGGGCTACGTCGGCGAAGACGTCGAGAACATCCTCCTGAAGCTCATCCAGGCGGCCGACTACGACGTCAAGAAGGCCGAGACGGGGATCATCTACATCGACGAGATCGACAAGATCGCCCGCAAGGCGGAGAACCCGTCGATCACGCGTGACGTGTCGGGGGAGGGCGTGCAACAGGCCCTGCTCAAGATCCTGGAGGGGACCACCGCATCGGTGCCGCCGCAGGGTGGGCGCAAGCACCCCCACCAGGAATTCATCCAGATCGACACCACCAACATCCTCTTCTTCTGCGGCGGCGCGTTCGCCGGCATGGAGAAGCTCATCGAGAACCGCATCGGCACCCAGGGCGTCGGCTTCCAGGCCGACATCCGGCGCGCCGACGAGAAGGACATCGGCGCCATCCTCGGCGCGGTGCTCCCCGAAGACCTCCTGAAGTTCGGGCTCATCCCCGAGTTCGTGGGTCGCCTCCCGGTGATCGGCACGGTCGACAACCTCGACGAGGAGGCGCTCATCCGCATCCTCGTCGAGCCGAAGAACGCGCTGCTGCGCCAGTACCAGAAGTTCTTCCAGTTCGACGACATCGAGCTCGTGTTCACCGACGACGCGCTGGAGGCGGTCGGGCGCGAGGCGCACAAGCGGGGGACCGGCGCACGTGCTCTGCGCGCCATCCTCGAAGAGGTGCTGCTCGAGGTCATGTACGACCTCCCGAGCCGCGACGACGTCGTCCGCTGCGTGATCGACCGCAACGTGGTGCTCGACAAGGTGCACCCGACGCTCATCACCTCCGACGAAGAGCGCAAGCGCAGCGCCTGACCTCTGAAACACTGGTGAGGTGAAGGAGCGGAAGTTCGCGCTGCGGTCGGTCGACGCCTCGCGTCATCTCGACATCTTCCTGGTGTGCGCGGTCGCGTCGGTGCTCGGGAACCGGGTGTTCCTCATCGTCACCGGCTACCCGCAGATCGGGAACAGCACGCTGCACATCTCGCACGCCATCTGGGGTGCGTTGATGATGGCGATCGCGATCATCATCGCGATCGCGTTCCTCCCTCCGTTCACGCGCACATTCGTCGCGTTCCTCGGCGGTGCCGGGTTCGGCTGGTTCATCGACGAGCTGGGCAAGTTCATCACCCAGGACGTGAACTACTTCTTCCAACCGACGATCGCGCTCATCTACATCGTGTTCATCACGATGTACCTCGTGTTCCGCAGCATCGGCGGCCGCGCCTTCGGGCCCGACGAGGCGGTGCTGAACGCGCTCGAAGCCCTGAAGTCGGCGGCCATCGGCAAGCTCGACGAGACCCGGCGGCGGGAGGCGATCGCCCTGCTCGACGTCACCGAGGCCGGCGGTGCGATCGCCGGTCACGTCGACGCGCTGCTGCGCGACGTGCCGGCCCTGCCGCCCCGCCAGCACGGGCGCGTCGAGCAGGCGACCGCCCGGCTCCGCGACCGCTACCGCCACCTCACGCAGCGCCCGGGGTTCGCCCGCACGGTGAGCGTGATCCTCGTGCTCATGGCGGTGGCATCGGTGGTCGGCGTGGTCTCGGTCGCCTACGACCACGCGACGATCAAGGGCTTCAGCGAATGGGCCTCGGTGGTGTCGAGCTCGGTCGGCGGTGTCCTGATCGTGATCGGGGCCGTGCGGCTCCACGCGTCGCGTGTCGAGGGCTACATCTGGTTCGAGCGCGGCCTGCTCGTCGACATCCTGGTCACCCAGATCTTCGTGTTCGACCAGCAGCAGCTCGCTGGGATCAGCACCCTGGTGATCACGATCGTCCTCTGGCTCATGGTGCGCTCGGCGCTGCGTGCCGAGCGCGAGCGTGAGGTGCTCGCCGCCGACCACGCGGCCTCCGCGCCGGTGTCACGTCGCGATTCGGCTTCTCCGAGCCCCGCACCCGCTTCGTAGACTCGGCGCATGCCCGCGCCCGAGAAACCGAGCCTCGACGGCCTCGAACAGAAGTGGTCGACCCGCTGGGAGGCCGACGGCACCTACCGCTTCGACCGCTCGAAGACGCGCGAGGACATCTTCTCGATCGACACGCCACCGCCCACGGCGAGCGGTTCGCTGCACGTCGGGCACATGTTCTCGTACACCCACACCGACGTCGTCGCCCGGTACCAGCGGATGCGCGGGCGCGAGGTCTTCTACCCGATGGGTTGGGACGACAACGGGCTCCCGACCGAGCGCCGGGTGCAGAACTACTACGGCGTGCGCTGCGACCCGTCGCTCCCGTACGACCCCGAGTTCACGCCGCCGCCGGACCCGCCGAAGCCGCCGCTGGCGATCTCCCGCCGCAACTTCGTGGAGCTGTGCGCCACCCTCGTCGTGGAGGACGAGCAGAAGTTCGAGGAGCTCTGGCGCGCGGCCGGCCTGTCGGTCGACTGGACGCTCACCTACACGACGATCGGCGAGCTCGCGCAGCGCGCCGCCCAGCGCGCGTTCGTGCGCATGCTCGACCGCGGCGAGGCGTACCAGTCGGAGGCGCCCACGTTGTGGGACGTCGACTTCCGCACCGCCGTCGCGCAGGCCGAGCTCGAAGACCGCGAGCTGCCCGGTGCGTACCACGCCGTGCGCTTCGGGGGCACCGAGGGTGCAGGCGACATCGTCATCGAGACCACCCGTCCCGAGCTGATCCCGTCGTGCGTCGCGCTCGTCGCCCATCCCGACGACGAGCGGTACCGCGACCGGTTCGGTCATACCGTGCGCACGCCGCTCTTCGGTGCCGACGTGCCTGTGCTCGCGCACGCGCTCGCCGATCCCGAGAAGGGTTCGGGCATCGCGATGATCTGCACCTTCGGCGACACCACCGACGTCACGTGGTGGCGCGAGCTCGATCTCCCGATCCGTGCATCGCTCGGCTGGGACGGCCGCATGCGCACCGAACCGCCGCTGCTCGAGGGCGAAGGGTGGTCATCGCAGGCGCTCGATGCATACGGCGAGCTCGCCGGCAAGACGGTGAAGCAGGCCCAGGCGCGGATCGTCGACCTCCTGCGTGACGCCGGCGACTTGGTGGGGGAGCCGAAGCCCATCACGCACGCGGTCAAGTTCTACGAGAACGGCGACCGCCCGCTCGAGATCGTCACGACGCGCCAGTGGTACTTCGTCAACGGCGCTCGCGACGAGGCGCTGCGCGCACGCCTCCTGGCGCGTGGCCGCGAGCTGCAGTGGCATCCGTCGTACATGAGCCAGCGCTTCGAGAGCTGGGTCGGTGGCCTCAACGGCGACTGGTTGATCAGCCGTCAGCGGTTCTTCGGCGTGCCGTTCCCGGTCTGGTACCGCCTCGACGCTTCCGGCGAGCCCGACTACGAGCACCCGATCGTCGCCGCCGAGGCCACCCTGCCGGTCGATCCGTCGTCGGAGGCTCCGCCCGGGTTCGTCGAGGACCAGCGTGGCAAGCCTGAGGGCTTCATCGGCGATCCCGACATCATGGACACGTGGGCCACGTCGTCGCTCACGCCCGAGATCGCCAGCGGGTGGGAGGAGGACCCCGACCTCTTCTCCCGCACCTTCCCGATGGATCTGCGCCCGCAGGCCCACGACATCATCCGCACCTGGTTGTTCAGCACGGTCCTGCGCGCCGAGCTCGAGTTCGGCTGCCTCCCGTGGAAGCACGCCGCGATCTCCGGATGGGTGCTCGACCCCGATCGCAAGAAGATGTCGAAGTCGAAGGGCAACGCCTTCACGCCCATCGGGATGCTCGAGCAGTTCGGTGCCGATGCGGTCCGGTACTGGGCGGCGAGCGGTCGGCCCGGCACCGACACCGCCGCCGACGAAGGGCAGATGAAGATCGGTCGTCGCCTCGCGATCAAGATCCTCAACGCGTCGAAGTTCGCGCTCGGTGTGATCGGCGACGACGCGCCCGGTGTGAGCGACGTGCACGACCCGCTCGATGTCGCCATGCTCGCGGGGTTGCGCAGCGTCGTCGCCGACGCCACCCGCGCGTTCGACGAGTTCGACTACGCGCGCGCGCTCGACGTGAGCGAGGGGTTCTTCTGGGGCTTCTGCGACGACTACCTCGAGCTGGTGAAGCAACGCGCGTACGGCGGGCGTGACGGCGACGGCGACGGCGACGCGGTGGCGTCGGCTCAGGGCGCGCTGCGTGCCGCGCTCTCCGTGCTGCTGCGGTTGTTCGCACCTCACCTCCCGTTCGTGAGCGAGGAGGTGTGGTCGTGGTGGCGCGACGGTTCCGTCCACCGCGCCGACTGGCCAACCGTCGACGAGCTCGACGTCGGCGACGCGGGCACCGACACCTACGACGCGGCAGCGCTCGTCGTGGGCGAGGTCCGCAAGGCGAAGAGCACGGCCCAGCGGTCGATGCGCACCGAGGTGACGCATCTCGTGGTGCGCGCGCCGCAGACGCTGCTCGATGCGCTCGCTCCTGCGGTCGACGACCTGCGCGACGCGGGCAGGGTGGTGGGCGACGTCGAGATGGTCGCCGCCGACGAGCTCGCGGTGGAGGTCGAGCTCGCCGAGCCCGACCCGAAGTGAGCGACCGGTCATGACACCCGAGCGCGACGTGCGCGCGTGGCTCGACTCCCACGTGAACCTCGAGCGGATGGTCGGTGTGCCTTCGGGATCGACACGGCGCGTGGCACCCGAGCCGCTCTCGCGCATGGAGTCGCTGATCGAGCTGCTCGGATCGCCGCAACTGCAGTATCCGGTGATCCACATCACCGGCACCAACGGCAAGACGACGGTCGCCCGCATCGCGACCGCGTTGCTCGTGGCCGACGGGTTGTCGGTGGGCACCGACACCAGCCCCTACCTCGAGCGGTTCAACGAGCGGATGTCGTGGAACGGCGAGCCGATCCCCGACGACGAGCTCGACCGGCTCCTCGCCCACATCGCGAGCATCGAGGACCTCCTCCCGCAACAGCCCAGCTACTTCGAGATCGTGCACGGCGCCGCGTTGGAGTGGTTCGCCGACGTGGCGGTCGACGTCGCGGTCATCGAGGTGGGGCTGGGTGGCCTGTGGGACGCCACGAACGTGGTCGACGGCCAGGTGGCGGTGGTCACCAACGTGGAGCTCGACCACGTCGAGTACCTGGGCAACAGCCGGGCCGAGATCGCCCGGGAGAAGGCCGGGATCGTCAAGCCCGACGCCACCCTGGTGCTGGGGGAGACCGATCCCGAGCTGGTGCCCCTGTTCCTCGCGAACCGACCCGAACGGGTCATCCTGCGAGACCGCGACTTCGGGGTGACCGCGAACCGGCTGGCGGTGGGGGGGCGGGTGCTCGACCTCTTCACGCCCTGGGGCGCCCCGACCGACGTCTTCCTGCCCCTCCACGGCGCGCACCAGGGCGACAACGCAGCGATCGCGCTGGCCGCGGCCGAGGCGTTCCTCGGGCGCGCGCTCGATCCCGACGTGATCGCTGACGCGTTCGCGTCGGTCAGTTCACCCGGCCGCCTCGAAGTCGTCGCGCGCGATCCACTCGTGGTGATCGACGGCACGAAGAACGTCGCCGGCGCGCACGCGGTGCGCGCCGCGCTCGACGAGGAGTTCCCCGCGCCGAGCGACGGCGGCGTGACGCGCACGTGGGTCGTCGGCATCCTGATGCAGAAGGACCCGCACGAGATGCTCGGCGCGCTCGGCGTACGCGCCGGTGACCGCGTGATCGCGACGCGTCCGGAGATCCCGCGCGCACGCGAGCCGCGCGAGGTGGCCGATGCCGCGCTCGCGCTCGGTGTCGCGCCCGACCACATCGAGGTGGTCGACGCGGTCGCCGATGCGGTGCGCCATGCCATCGACACGAGCGATCCGATCGACCAGGTCGTCGTCGCCGGCTCGCTCTACGTCGCCGGTCCGGCCCGCAGCGCGCTCGTCCGGTAACTTCGCACACCCATGAGCACCCGTACCCTCGTCCTCTGCAAGCCCGATGCCGTCGAGCGTCGCCTCGTCGGTGAGATCGTCGGACGCCTCGAGCGCAAGGGCCTCACCATCGTCGCGATGGAGCAGCGCACCCTCGACGCCGACCTCGCCGGCCGTCACTACGACGAGCACCGCGAGAAGCCGTTCTTCGGCGACCTCGTCGCGTTCATCACGCGCGGCCCACTCGTCGCGATGGTGGTCGAAGGTGGTCCCGACACGTGGAAGGTCGTGCGCGGGCTCATGGGAACGACGAACCCGCGCGAAGCTGCGCCGGGCACGATTCGCGGCGATCTCGCGCTCGAGACGCAGGAGAACCTCGTGCACGGCTCCGACGGACCGGAGTCCGCGGCGCGCGAGATCGCGCTCTTCTTCCCCGACCTCGGGTAGTCCGCGAATCGCGCGTCGGTGCAGTTCACGGGACAGTTCGCTGCGGCGGCCGAGCCGCGCTCGACAAGCGCCGCACCCTCCCGACTAGCCTGACGTCCGATCCGAGCCGCTCTTCCTCGCTCTTCGTCGGAGTTTCGCACCGTGCCCGAACCCTGGTTCTCTTCCGTTGTCGGCCGTGACATGGCAGTCGACCTCGGCACCGCGAACACGCTCGTGTACGTGCGCGGCAAGGGCATCGTGCTCGACGAGCCGTCGATCGTCGCCCTCAACACGAACGACAACCGCCTCCTGGCCGTCGGCGCGGAGGCGAAGCGCATGCTGGGCCGCACGCCGGGCTACATCGAGGCCGTGCGGCCCCTCAAAGACGGCGTGATCTCCGACTTCGACATCTGCGAGAAGATGCTCCGCTACTTCATCCAGCGGGTGCACCAGCGCCGCTGGGCGAAGCCGCGCATGGTGATCTGCATCCCTTCCGGGATCACGGGTGTGGAGCGTCGTGCGGTGCAGGAAGCCGCCGAGTTCGCCGGCGCGCGCAAGCCGGTGCTCGTGATCGAGGAGCCGATGGCGGCCGCCATCGGTGCCGGCCAGCCCGTGCACGAACCGGCAGGCAACATGATCGTCGACGTCGGCGGTGGCACCACCGAGGTCGCGGTGATCTCGCTGGGCGGCATCGTCGTGAGCGAGTCGAGCCGCGTCGGCGGCGACGAGTTCGACGAAGCGATCATCAACTTCGTGAAGCGCGAGTACTCGCTCGCGCTCGGTGAGCGCACGGCCGAAGAGGTCAAGGTGCAGCTCGCGAGCGCATGGCCACTCGAGGAGGAGCTCTACGCCGAAGTGCGC